>CAZXTQ010000027.1:6670-16566 GCA_964643595.1 uncultured Methanosarcinales archaeon | reverse complement strand
TGGATTTAAATATTGGAGATCTTTTGAAAAATTACATTTTTTCTCACGAAGTAAACTTATATGTAGAAACCTGGGATGAGATAATAAACAATGCTGAAAATTCATTGCAAAGAATGTTAAAGTATTTTTGGATATCCCGTAAAGGTTACACTCTAAAATCTCAATTATACAAAAACCTAAAAAGCTACGGAAACAACATAGGAATAGAAGAGTTTGTAAAAGAACTTTATGAATTCTCGAGATATTACAAAACAGTTCAATCGTTAGACCCTGATATCGTAAGAGACTGGTTAAAAGAGTTTGGACTTTCAGAAATAGCACAAAACGAAGATTATTACAAAAGAATATCTCGAGTATTTCAAGCTTTAAAACTTTTTAGAGTCACCCAAGCACATCCTTTACTGTTTGCAATATTCAAGTTTTATAAAAATTCAAAGTCAGATAGTTACAAAAATTTACTATTAGCAATAGAAACCATTGAAAAATATCATTTTATTAACAACGCAATTGCGAATAGAATCGGAAATGAAGTAGAAAAATTCTATGCAGAAAATGCGAAATCAATGTTCAATAAAGAAGACAAGTTCTCTGAAACTATTACTGAATTTATAAAATTATTAAAAAAGAAGAAAGCGTTTAAAGAAGAATTTATATCAAACTTCATTGAATCAGTAACGTATAACTCCCAAAATACTTCATTAATAACTTATGTTTTTGACAGGATCAACAATTTTAAAACTAAAGGTGCACAAAGAATAGATATATACAATCCCGAAGTAGACCTTAAAAAACGTAATTATAATATTGAACATATTCTACCTCAAAACAAGAAAAAGGATTACAAAAAAGAAGAAGAATTCAATGCTTTTGATAAAATAGGTAATCTTTTAGTCATATCACGACATTCTAACTCAGCATTCGGAGACTCAGAACCAGAAATTAAATTTGAAATAATGAAATCTGATGTTAAACATTTTGGAAATTTAAGATACTTAATTGATTTTATGAATGAATACAAAGATGACTTTAAATATTGGGATATTAAAACAATAGAAAAAAGATCGAAAAATATTGCAATTCATGCTTATGAGAATATATGGCACTTTTAGTTTTTTATGATCAATCTGCATTAAATTTCTAATCTACAATAATTCAATATTAGGATAAGCAGATATCAAACCTTTTGCTTTAGCTTCTTGTAATACTCCTTTATGATTAATTAAATTATATCAGTCATCTGCGGTGATAAAATTAATCTTATTAATCCTATTGCAATAAATAATACCTCAAACCCCTCTCAACTCCTTTACCACCCAGACCATACCTTCTGTATCTAATCCACAATACTTTAGAAGATTTACTCTTATCTTTTCTTTATCAGATAAATCGCTATACATCATCTCTAAGTATGCTCTTGATGCTGTTCCGCCATCACCTATCTCCAGTTCATCATAACCTTTTCCGGTGATTGCTGGCAACACTGCCTTTATAGAGTTTGATCCGTTTTGTTTTGGACTGTGCCATAGGAAGTCCTTAAACGGAGTTATCAAATCAACAAACCTGGGTAATAACTCATCATACCATTGTTTATACTCAGGGAATACTTCAGCACACTCTCGCAAACGACCAATCTCAAAAGATTGATTGAAAGCCAATATTGTTCCAGAATCACCAAGAACTTTCTTAAGCGCTTCCAAAAATGTAGGTCGTGGATCTCCTTTTTCAACAAAAAGAAACTCATGATGTTCTAAAGAACCATCCTCCTGCTCTATATGCAAAGAAAACTGAAACGGTATCTGCTGATATGGCCTAACAGAATCAAAAAGAGGAACAGCAGGATTAATAGTCTCGAAATCTAAATAATAAATAGGGTATTCTAAAGAAGATAAAAACATACCAAGCCCTTCTTTATCAACGTAATCTTTACCACTAACCACACAGTCTTTCTGTATCTCTTGTTTTGAACTCAATTTAAAATCAGCAGGAATATCCTTTATATCCAAAATATCAGAATCAAACAACGACCATGACTTCTTCCCACCATAATACAAGTTGAATATGTTATGCTCAGGAAGGAACGCCCAACAAGTATCAGTCAAAGCACAAGCATAAGGATCGCTGCAATGAGGACCAATCTTGACCTCAGGACATTTTTCCAGTGCAATGATCTCAAACATCTTGTCAATCCTTATGTCTTTGATGAATTTATCAACTTCTGCACTGATTTTTTCAGTCTTTAAAAGCTGCTTGGGATCTATCTCTCCTTGCCTGACATACTCATTATTGATGAACATCAAATAGCAATCACGGATCTTCAGGCCGAACTTGGTATACACGTATTTCTGGAATGCTACGTCATGAATGTTTATTTCCTTTACCTGCGTAGAGCTTTTAACTTCAATTATATCCCACTCATCTTCACCCACAGGAACAAGAATATCAGCTCTGGCGTAAAGATTACCGACCTGAAAACCAGGTTCAAAAAGAGGTTTTCTTTCTTTGAGTAATTCCTTTGTTTTCTCAAGATTTCCCCTGTAATCATCTTCAGACAGCTGAATACCATCAGGAAACCATTTTCTAGAATACTCGTTTATGAGATTACCCTGATCAAACTTATGCTGAGTAGCAGCATCAACTTCAGGAATAGATTCTTTGTCATTGATAACTGTCCACAGTAACTTAGGGCACTGAAGACCATTCAAGTATTTGGATTTGGTTAGCAAAGTCATATTATTACAACAACACTATCTTTCCTGCATCAGTCATTTCATTCTCTTCTGTGATGAAGCCGTCTTTTTTCATCTCTTTGAGATGAGCGTAGATGATTGCAGGACTTTTCTTTGTTAGTTTAGCTATCTCCTTTGGGGTCTTGCCCTTGTCAAGAAGTTTTAGTATCTTTTTCTTTGGCAGCGATATGCTAAAGTCTGGCAGAGGCAATTGTAAAATCTGATAGTTCTCCTCAATTGCGTAGTACGCACCTAAAACACTATCTTTCTTCAGGTAGCCTGCGTAAAGCATTCCCAGCATCATGGTCTTGCGGCCTTCAGTGACGTGAAGTATCACTTCACCTTTCTCAGCATTGATTGCTTTAACAACTGCTTTGGTTATGTCAACCAGATCATACATGGTCGAATCCAATTGCTCAAATGTAATCTTTGGAAAAGCCCTTTGCAATTTTCCAACAGTCTTACTTATGCCTGCTTCAGCATCAGGATCAGAATCCTTGGCCCTAAGCATAATGACCTTGTCAGGCCTGTACTTAGAAAGCATGAGCTTGACAGCTTCTCCGCTAAATACTGTTGAAATAATTGTTCTGCCCATAAAAAACCTCTTTTAATAGCAATATACCGTGGAGAGTATTTAAATCTTTCTTTTTTATTGAAAAAACTACTAAAATATACATAAAATACCCTATTTAAATCATAAAATAATTATTAAAACAGATAAAAATTAAAAAATCAACATTAAACATGGAAAAGTATATAAAAGAGAACCTTTTCCAAAAACACAGCAAAAAGAGCGTGAATTCTGACTGTAAGAAAATCCCAAACAGCACTATAAAGAAAATGAAACAAATAGATCTCAATAACAGATACCAGTTCCAACCATGGTATGTGAAGCTTTACCGTCAGGTAAGGTATACACCCCTTGCTTTTGTTATCGCCTGCTGGACGTTTATCACTTACCCTCAAGCGAAGCTGAAAAAGAACAAAGTATCAAGGTACCTAATGGCATATCTTGTGTTTGGCATTTACCGAACAAAACTAGAACACTGGGAAACTATCGAGGAGGCTTTTGATGAAAACAAACATTCCTGAATGGCTCCTAGAACGAGGACTGCAAGAAAATCACGGAATAACATTAACAAAGCAGGACCTGCTCGATGAACTGAAAAGGTACGAGAAAGAACTCAAAAAAGCAAAGACCAAAGAGAGAAAAAGATATGCCAAGGCAATGATAAAATACACAAAAAGAGACATAAGACGATTCAAGATCGACTTCTTCACAGCAGAAGACATCGAAGAATTATTCGAAAAATATGATTTGATTGACAAAAACCAAATGATCTTCAGACCAAGACCACAAGACATAGGAAAGAAGCGTTTTATCTGCAACAAATGCGGCAAAAGATGGTGGAGAAAGACAAAACCCAGACAGTGCAAATGTGGAAGCAAGGACATATTGATTTACTATAGACTATGAAGAGGATAAAAATGCCAGAAAAAGAATTCCTGAAAATAGTAGAGATAGTAAAGCCCTCCATAATATACTATCACAGAAAAGGCTGGTTTGACAACAAACACGCATTTACCATAGGAGAAAAAGAAAACGAAAGATGGACCATAGTTCTTAACAGGCCAAAAGAACTGATTGAAGAACTTACCAGGAAGAAAATCACAATAGTAGACATTGAAGAGTTTGAAGAAGTGCCTGACAGAGTGTGCGAATAATGTCCATCATCAATAAAATCCTGTTTGGAACTCTAGTCCTGGTTCACGGATGTTTCCTGATAGTCATAATTCACAGGGCGTTTGCAGGAACTCTACGCATGGCAACAGTGATTAATTGCGTCTTTTTAATGTTGCTGACGACAAGTATTTTTTGGGATGACCTAAAAGCAGGCAGGTACACTGTAAAGATTGTAAAACAAAAGAAATGATTTTTGTTTATGTTCAACAGCTCAAAGCAAAATATTCACTAATCAATCACACAACGCAGAATTCCCCGACGTAAAATATCAGCAAAGCAGTACTGCTCACTAAGGTGGTAAGTCATGGAAAAGTTCAAGTCAAAATTCGCTCAGGAAAAAGCAAGAAGCCTTTATTGGGAGAGGTGGGCGTACATTCGTGCTCTTAAAGAAATTGAATGGTTGACTCTTGGTCGTGCCAAAAGATTACCTCCGGATAAAGCTACCCTATTAAGAGACAAATACTCTGTTGAGTGGCGTGTTATCTGGAAAGAGCTGAACCCTACTTTAAAAACACCCTTGAAAAAGATTAAAAAGGGTTTAAGATCATAATAGCTGTACAGACACTTTTCCCAGCATAAAAGATAGGAGTGTGAGGTTTTGATGACCAAGAAAAAGAACATGCCTAAAATAGAATATTTCTTTTTAACAGACAAGCTTGAAGAGCTTAATGCTGCACTTGACGGATACTGTAATAATATTGATTGTGATAAATATATCTACAAATATTGCTTAAAGAAAAAGTACGCACCAGTCCTTAAGCATAAAGTTTCATGCATCCCCTATTTAACAAGAGAAAAAGAGGCTTTTATGCGAATACTTTCACTTCCAAGATATAAGAAATACCGTTATGAAAAATGCAGTGTGTGCGGAAAGATTCTGGATACATTGGGCAATGATTTTGCTTGTGTAAGCTTCACTAGACCCAGTAGGTTAAGTAGCGATGCTTATGAAGTTAACGTTATTGATGTTCATAAAAAATGTAAAAGCAAAGTGCCAACACCTGAAGGATGGAAAAAACGGTGAGCAAACACTCTGAAAACATAAACAAATGATAAAATGAATATTCACAAATCAAGACGCAAAGGAATGCTCACTGTTTATCCTTTAGGGGTTATTGAAGCACCCAGTGTTTTCTGTGATGTTGGAGATGCTGAATGCAATCATGTCTGCTGCGTGATTTCAATCCCTGAACTTGATGACCCTGAAGAGATAGAACTCGTTAAAGGCAAGGGAGAAATAATCATTTGGGATGATGACGGTTTTCCTGACATATACCTGAATGATAAGTTGATTACTTTTGAGTCAATCAAGCGAGGGATAAAAATGCTTGAGAAAGATTCAAAGAACAAGTTCAAGTACAAACTCATAAGAAAAAATGCGTTGGATATTTGAATCGTAGAAAAAAATGAAACTAAATGATGAATATCACATAACAAAGAGAGGAGTCATTAAGACAAATCCTGGAGTCATGCCTTACGAATTACTTATGAGCATCAACAGGGCTCACGAAGACCTAAAAGCAGGCAGGTACACTGTAAAGATTGTAAAACAAAAGAAATGATTTTTGAACTTGTGCTGGAACAGATCAATGGAAAATTGTCCACAAAATGATCGAATAATTCTAAAATGTGGACAATATGACTTACTCCCCGACCTAAGATTTTAGAGTTATTACCCCTCCAAAATATTAATCTTCAATCGGTTTATATTTTTCCAATGTCCAAGTCGGAGAAGTAGGCAATACAACCACTAAATCTTTTGCTTCGACCCAGAACCATTACCGTTCTTCTTGCGAGTCTCCCTGAACCAAGTATTAGACGGGTAAGGTATCTCTATCCCTTCTCTTTCGAAACGTTGCTTAACATTTTCCAGCAAAGATACCCGCATGTACCAACCGCTGAACGAATCCTTTGACCAGACAAGCGCCCTCAAATAAAGATAATAATCACCTATCTCCCGCACATATATGTACACCGGAGGCATGTGGTCCCGCTTCTGAATCGGAGTTCGATTGTCCAAAAAAAGAGGGTGCTTTACACACTCATCTATGACAAGCCGCTTCGCCTTATCCACGTCAGAATCAAAGCTAATTCTCAAGTCAAGGAACTCGCAAACCTTCTCGTCCTCAATATCAGCATTATGGATTTTCTCATTGCTGATAATCGAGTTAGGGATGATTATCCTCCCATTATTGAAATCCACTATCTGCGTGTGACGCAGATTGATATCCTCTACGATACCACTATCTGAACCAACAGTTATCCAGTCACCCACCCTGAAAGGCTTGAATATAGCTATGAAAAAACCACTAACCAGATTAGACACTGCCTGCTGAGAAGCAAAACCTAGTACCAGAGCAAGGATACCCGCGCCCGCAAGCCAAGAATGAGAAGCCTCACGCAAAGGAGGTATCATATATATCACGACAGCAATACCTGCAATGGACAGCAGCACAGGAACACTATGCTTCAGGAACTGATGCCTGGTTATGTCCACGGTGATCCGCTCCTTGTTCATAAAACGGATAGTCTTGCTCCTGCTGTCTATGTCGAAAAGCAGCAACGAGATACGTATGAGTATGTAAGTGAGAACCGACACCACCAGGAAAATACCCAGATACATCCATACAGGACTTATTGCAGTAAGATCAACCATGATTCCGAGCTGGTTGAAACGACCAGTTCTTAAATGTATCTGTTAAAAATATGTAATAAGTCAGCTAATGCTGAGAAGTTCTCAAAGCTCTATGCATCAATATTGATTGAAGGCTTTGTCTGCATGCAGACAAGTGATGTAAATTAAATTCTTGAAAATGCCCGCCATCTACGAATTGTATATTCTGAAAAAGTCGACGAAAAAGAGATATCCCACGTCAAAGGACTCATACAGAGGTGGCGGTTAAATGAGTAGGGAATCACACATGGAACAGGTCGAAAGATGGGCCAAGTTCGTGAAGGAGAATCCTGACAAGTGGCGAGCAGAACATAGCAGGTTCATCAATGCAGTATTCGATAACCATTACAAGTTCATAAAGAATTTATTGAAGACTCCTGGTGGAAAAGAGAAGATTGAGAAGCTTTATAATATCAAAAACAAGAAAGGCTACCACTGGTTGAACTGATTCTGGAATACATACTAGTGATTCTGTATTGATTGTAAAAGCCTCCTCGGGGAGCCAAAACTCAATAGAAAAGCCTTAGCTATTCCTTAATCATGGTATTTATAGAAACACTCCTTCTATATAAATTCTTCGACGAGAAGGTGTGAAAAAGTGGGCCACAAATGGGCTACGAGAATTAAATACTGATTCTGACAGAAGATGTACTGTGAGGCGCTTCACGGAAGGTGATAACTGTGAAGTGTGAGATATGCCAAAAGAGATTGCAGCCTGATGAAGATATCCTATGTCAGGACTGCTTTGAGTTTTATCGATGGAAATACGAGGGTGGTTATGATGAGGCTAATGAGCTATATGAGATTCAGGAGAATGCGGACAAGCAATAGTATCCTGCTCTACCTACTGTTCTGGGCTTTTTACGGGCCTCTGGCAGTAGGATTGTGGTACTATGACGGTTCTGGTCTGGTAAACCTTGGAATCGGTCTTCTGATTGGTCTTGGCATCATCCTGGGCTACCTGTTCTACAAGGATTTACACAGGGTCAGGACGCGAATATCTGTTGTTGAAGAAGAGCCAGAGCCTTTTGACGTACCTAATTTTGACAATGTTTTCAAGCTCAATTTCGGCAGGGTCGAAATCGACCTTGACTAAAACTATGGAGGCTGATATGAATGAACAAGCTGTTAATGTTGATGGCGGTTTTGGCCCTGCTATTCTTACCAGTAGTCCTGGCTGACATGGCAGGCATAAACCAGACTGTAAGTGATGAGGACAAAGCAAAATTCGATGCCATCCTTGCACCTGTGATGAAGATATACAATTTCATGAAGTATATCGCAAGCGCAGTCGCCTTGCTGTTCCTGATATACGCAGGAATCAGCTACATGATGGCAGGCAGTGACCCGAGCCAGAAAGAGAAATCCAAGAACGTAATCATGTACGTTGTGATAGGAATGGTCATCATCTGGGTCGCGCCGCTGATAGTCGAACTCCTAGTGTCTTAATCATCCTAGAATATCGTGAGTGACCAGGTGGCGACAACCCTGGTTATGAGGTACTTCAACGTAACGTGTTCGATGACTCAGAGACTGCAACACCAACCTTTTTAAGTGTAAATATGCCAAATAAAGAAGCTTTATAAATAAATTGACATAAAATGGTTACTGGACTTATGGGAGAAAAGATACCTTTTGGAACAAGCCAGGAAGCATATGATTATCTAAATAAGGACATTTCTAGTAGAGGCTATGAAGTTGAACCTTACCAAGAGATACAGTACGGAATTCAATTCTTTGTGAAGATTGATAGTGTGCGAGAGCGAGCGCGTATATATTCAAGCAAGAAAGGCACATCCATTGATGTATCTCAAATAAAGAATGCCCAAGTCAAAGAAGATATTCTTTCTGTATTCGGCCTTGGTGTTCATACCCCTGACCAAGAAGAAAGTACAACACAAGGCAAAGTTTATTCTCTATGTGTAGGGATAAATAAATTTGATGATAAAATATTCTTGGAACTCGGTTTCGCCAGTAATGATGCAGATGAGCTTCACAATCTATTCGCTGAAAAATTTGGTGTGGGAGAGGGAACAATCAAACTAATAGATCAAGATGCCACATACCCTAATATCACAAAAGCAATAAATAAAATCAATGAACTTGCAAAACCTGAAGATACGGTCATATTATTTTTTGCCACACATGGAGAATTCAGAAAAACTAGAACTGATGCTGATTTCTATCTAATAGCATCAAATAGTGATTATAACAATCCAGTGTCTACTGCGCTTTCTATGAGTCAATTAAGGTCATTGGTGACTCAAATGAAAGCGTCAAAAAAAATAATATTTATCGACTCATGCCATAGTGGTGGTATTTGCAGAAGGGATGAAACTGAAATTCCTAAGGAAGTCAAAGAAGAAATCTTTCAGAGCTTTGACGTATCAGACTTCATTATCATCACATCCTGTCTTGACAGTGAAACATCTTTCGAATCTCCCGAACGACAACATGGCATTTTCACATACTACCTTTTAAGTGGGTGGACTGGAGCAGTAAAAGCGGATAACAGAATGATTGACTTATACACATTATTTGTATATGTTAACAAATGGGTAAAATCATTCGTTGAAGAAAAACATAAACGTTCTCAGACTCCTCAATTCTTCGGAAATATCAAGGGACAGATTATTATCCCTCAATTGAAGGTAAGATATCAACCACCACAAAATGAAGATTTAAAACAGTTTACAACGATACCCTTAGATAATAACAGTGTCAAGTTAGAATTTGAAAAAATAAACTGTAT
>CAZXTQ010000027.1:0-6660 GCA_964643595.1 uncultured Methanosarcinales archaeon | reverse complement strand
CGGGATTGATGAATCAGGTAAGGGGGACTATTTTGGACCGCTTGTTGCGGCAGCAGTATATGTGGATTCTGATAGAAAAATTGCTGAATTAAAAGCGATGGGTGTCAGGGATTGCAAAGCCATTCCAGACGAGCGAACCAGGATATTATCTGAGAAAATCAAAAAACTATGTGGTCGTGATGGCTACGAAGTAGTTGGAATATATCCTCCAAGATATAACACCATGTATGCGGATATCGGGAATATGAACACCATACTTGCTTGGGCACATGCGGAGTCTCTTGAAGTTGTCTTGAAAAAAAATCCTGAATGTGATCTCGCCATATCAGACCAATTTGCTTGGAAAACAACGCTAATAAATAAACTTAAGACAAAGGGAAAGAAGATACAGGTCATTCAAAGACCAAAAGCTGAGGAGAACATAGCTGTTGCAGCAGCTTCAATACTTGCCAGGGCTCGTTTTCTAGAAGTGATGGACGATATGCAGAAGCGATTCAAGCACCACTTCAGCAAGGGTGCAAATGCACACGTTATATCTGAGGCAGTGGAATTTCTGAAGAACGGGGGTCGAATTGAAGACGTGGCAAAAGTTCATTTTAAAACCACCAAAGAAGTGATGACTATTTTTAGTAAGATAAAGCAACAATCAAACTAGTCATGTTCATCAATTGTATCAATGAAAGAATTTTGAGCGAATATACAACAAAAGAAACCTTAGCAAATTACAAACATTGAAACGATAAAAATTAGATACATCTCGGTTGGTGGCACGTAAATAGTCAGCTAGAGACTTTCCTTGTCCATGATTACAATGGTATTGACCCACAAACATTTTTGAAGGATATTCTTGAAATAGAGAGTAATCAATAAACTGCTGGCTAAAATATATCCCGTTGATTCTTCCATGACCAAAGATATACAATTCACTTATTTTTTTGTTTTTCACTATTTGTTTAAATAAGTTAACCGATGGCCAAAGATAAACTTGATATGGTTGATGAACAACCATAAAATATTTTAGCAAAAAACTCGTACCTTGCATGAAAAGTCTTATTTCATCACCTGCTTTTTTCTTAATAAATATGACTGCCGTGCGATTCTTCTCGAAACTTAAATAACTTGAGTTGTTTTGAATATATTTCCTTTCAGAGTATGACCATAATCGCATTAAAATGTATGCAACACTAGTAGTGACGAGAATAAACAGGGATAGCAACAAAATCAAAGTTACATTTATGTTTATCATAACACTAATAGTAATATCCTCTTTTATATGATTTTTGGTTGATCAATTGCTCCAGCTCCGATTTAGTAATAATCAGGATTATTTATTTATGGAGGTGATATAATGAAATATGTGCTATTCCTTGCAGTCTTGCTGTTCATACCAATAGCCACTGCTCTGCCCTGCTCCGACACCGCTCACCCCCTCCTTTGCGAAGAAGTAATGTCTAGTTTTGCAACTCAAGAGGAGAAGCATTGGCTGGTAACAGAACTCATGCAAGACCGCAGGGATTTTCCAAATCATGAGTTTGTCTATGATTGGAATACTGCTGTAGATACATTTGTACCGCCGGATGGCGTGGAGATGAAGAGCAATGGGTTCATCAAGGATGTCTGGCTGAAGCTGCTTGCAGTCATGCCGTCAGTGCTTGAAAACGAAACACTATACATCAACGACACAGGAGCTCTGCTTTCCGCATACAACCACAGGATAGAAATCCCTCCTGACTATACAAGTCCTGGTTATCCTAGCACAAGAAATGGTGACTGCGCAACTTATTATCACGTAGTGGAACACAGCCCGAGATATGATGCATTCATGAACTATGCTCATCTGGGTACAGAACATCTTGTCAACTATACAGCAGAACTCAAGTCCAAGTTCAAAGGAGTTTATGATGTGCTTCTAAGGACAGATATTGACCATTGGAAGTGGCGAAGGTATTGCTGCGGCAGGAATGGACATGGCAGATGCATCAAGTACTGCGCTACATGCGAATTTCGCAATACTGAACACAAGGTAGACCAGGTCACTGTCAAGGACGAGCTGAAAGCAGAACAGTATCGGATAAACATGTCTGCTGAATTCAGGATAATCGACAACCAGACACATTCAGTCAAGGGAGTGTTGGAATCAGATAATTTTTCTTCCATACAGTTGTCTTTTGTCGACTCAAATTACTCCGAATACCATGATATCTACACTCTGAACAGGAGCATACCGCCGCATGACATCCTGACAGTCAAGACAGAGAAGGTGGAGAGGAAAAACGCAAAGAATCTCAATATCAGAGGCAACAAGACACATACCGTCGTGCTGAAGAACCCTGAGAACTGCTCAATATCGCTGTCAAGCTATTTCAGTTCTGTTGTCATACCCTGCAATCTTACAGATCCTGGAAAAGACCCTTTCATAACCACCGATAAGACGAGCTACGACCAAAATGAAACAATTATTGTCAAGATAGAGCCTGAAGGTGACTACAACATATCCTATGCAGGAGAGAACTATACTGCCACGTCTGAAATCAGACTTAAAGCAGCATACCCACACAACAGGATTAGCCTTTTTGTCAAAGGCAAAGAGATAAGCAAGATAATCCACGTCAAGGAGAGCGAAAGCTGGAACTTCCTTTTCGGAATATCTCTATTTGGGGGTATGAATTATCTTCTTGTTGAAGTATTACGCAAGCTGTGGGGTGCTCTACTATGACTGACTGTGGCCTGAGCAACTTAGGAGTCTGCCTTCCTGAGATGTTCTTCAATTACCTACTGCAATTAGTGAATGCACCATTCCAGCCGCTTCTCGACGCTATAAATTACCTGATGACAGAACCGGTCAACGTCCACCTTTTTGAGTCGTTATGGTCAATAATAGTCTACATAATATCCATGTTCTATGGCCTGTTCCTGATGTTTGCAGGCTTCAACTTCATGATATCGGGATATGACGCGATAAAAAGAGAGAAAGCGAAGGAATGGCTCGGCAACATTGTCCTGATGATACTCTTTGTCCAGGCCAGCTTCTTCATCTATGCGGTCCTGGTAGACATCGGAGCGTTATTGACGGCAGGTGTCATGGAGATAATAAACCCTAACTTCTTCTTGCTCACCGCTGACTCGATAGTGAACGTCGGTCTTGAGATATTGCTGTCTATGTTCTATTCGTTCTCACTTGTGCTGACAGTCATATTCCTTGCGATAAGGTATCTGCTCGTAGCTGTAGGCGTAGTGTTCTTCCCCTTCGCCCTTTTCTTCTACTTTATACCTCCCCTTCAGGCCTATGGAAAGATGATGGTCAACGTCCTGTTGATAATCATACTCGCACCTTTCTTTCAGGCACTGATCCTTTTTGCGGCTTCGGTACTGCTCAGCATATCCATATTCACAGACCTGAAGATGGTGCTGATGATAGCAGCATTCGGCCTTGTGAATCTGTTCAGCATCCTGCTCGTGTTGTTCGGAATCATCAAGGCAGCAGCGGCAGCAGCCAACTCAGACGCAGGAAAAGCAGTAGCCGCCGCAGTCAAGTATTTCGTATGACTCTCAGGCGACAACTGGGAATCAGGCAAGAAGTCGCAACAGAGGCTCGATGACAAGAACTAAGAGGATGCTGTAACTACTACCTTTTGATCCCAATCATTTTTATAGTATGTATATAACATTCTAACAAGATGTTCGGGTCCTATAAACATAACTCTTTTTCCAAAACTACCCACTACTTGAATAATTGCACTTCGTAACCCCGCATCGACATGAGCACCTGTAATAACTGACAGGAAATTTTTTCGAGCGTCCAAACAATCTGCAACAATTTGAGATATAAGACTACTCCCTTCAGAATTTTTCAACGTGAGTTTATCATCTTTCTTTTTAACATAACTTTTACATAAACCAACAATATCTGTATTGACTCCTGAAACACGAAGCATATAACCCATATCTCCAAACTCAGTTGGGGAATGAGCATGGATCATAGGATTTTTAACAAAATACGCCATCAATCGACGGATACACAACCCTTTCGGTAGCATAACACAATCTCTACAATTACTATCGCCATGTTGTTTACATTTTTCTGTAACTTCTTCTCTAAGATTTTGAATTTGAGTCTTTAAGACGTTCTGCGGAATGTCCTTAAATTGCGTGAGTTTTGAGAATTCTGAAAATTCATCAGGTTCATACACAACTTTCCTTCTTGATGTTCTAATTCTAATTGAATTATGTTTTATTTGTATGTATTCGTGAGATTCAAGTCGTAACTTCTCACCCAATGATAAAAATAGATTGTTTATCAGTGTTCTTCCATCTTCGGTAGGAATAGCAACAACTGAATCGATAAGATTGCCTTTTATTCTGTGCCCTTCAACACATTCAACAGAGGTCATATTCGTTATTTTTTCACCACAATGTGCGCATGTTATCTCCATTTCTCGTCCAGAAAACGCAAACATTCGATTTTTGCAACCCTTACAAACACAATAATTATTGCAGTGACATGTTGGTACAAATATAAATTGCATATATTCTTTTAAATCTCTATAGAGTGATCTTATGGGTAAGGGAATATCCATGTACTCTTGTTTTATGTTCTTCAGTTGTAAAAGAGCACTAATAAGAATTGTGACTGCTTCTTTCCCGTCATTAGTCCGAATTTGAGCCAGAGGTTTGTATTCTGATAAATTAATACTTCCAAAGTACTTACGAATATCTTTCTGTTTAAGTCTGTTTATTTCGTTTATAACTCGGGTTATTATCGATATTATCCAAACACGGAGATCGGATTGTTTCAATTTTCGATTTATGCTAATCCTGCCGTACTGATTAATATGTGCTCCGCATCTGTTTCCATGAATATCTACCTTATTGAACGATGATTTTCGATCATATTGATCATTAGCTTCTCTTCCCTCATCGATCTGTAGAAGATTCTCCGAGCACAGTACTTTGTTAGGAACTTTACCCTGTGCGGGAGTTGCAGTAGAGAAATTTCCTCTTATCAAACTCTCTTCGCCGAAAATATCATCGACTAATTTTTGGTCGAGCTTGAATCTGACAATTTCCGTGGAAAACACTTTTTCAAACGCCCTTTTGATTGGTGAAACTAATAACCAGTCTTTAGTATTTGTGATGAAAGCTTTATTGTCTTCACTCAGCCACACAGTAAAATTTCTATTATCATATACCGATTTCGGTATTTTTTCTATTGAATGAGCATAGTCTATCCGACGATCGTAACTCACAGTTAGTTCATATACAGAACCAATTTTTTTGAAATCATATTTTGAAAAGTTTTTGAACTGTGATTCTTTTCCTTTCCAAAAACCCTCAAGCTCGTCAGTAATATTTTGAAAATTTAACTTCAGTTTTTTAAAGTCAAAATCCTTGATAATTTCTGCCAAATATATTGAAGGATTTGCACCGTTAAGATATTCACTATACAAATTTTTAATAGTATCTTCAGGCAAATCATCGGCTGCTGAAAGCAACGTAACCAACTTATCTTCAGGAAGATTGGATAAAAACTTTGATACTTCACGAGGTTTCTTTTTGAAAACCTCTTCAATCTTATGAAGCTTGAATTCTTTAGAAATATAGACCTTATTCACAATACGAAGAAGTTCCTTTTTTGGTAAATACCTCAATTTTTTTATAATTTCTTTATTCATGGTACAACAGTAGTGATTTACAGAAACAGCATATCAGAGATGCGACTAGATCTCTGCGAACTTGCTGGTCCGCGAAGTACACCTCTTTTAGTTAATGATTAATCAGAAAAACGGAGAATCGATTTATAAATGTTTGCCTATACATTTGCCATTTTTATTAAGATTCAATAGTTCTCAAAAGGGTTAATTTAAGCAATTCAGAGCCCCTAACGAATATTTGCCGGTATTGCATACGACAGATTTATAAATTTTCACTCTATTTTCCATGAAAATAGAAGCGATTTACAGAGACAATCAAAACTATATTAGTTACAAGTTCCCGTGATACCCTATGAAAACATTATTATTCGATTCAAATATTCCTATAACATTTGAAAATATAGGTAGATTTAGCATACTTGAAGAGCTTTTTTCTTCTGATGATTTTGATTTAAGTTTGATTATGGCAAAAAAGAATGTCGATGAATGCAGTCATGGCACACTCGCCAACGATATCAGAAATAAGCTAGAACGATTTGAAGAAGAGACACAAGTTGATCAAGTTTTTGTCGATAGATTAAAAAAATATTTCAGTCAATTATCTAGAGGCAATCAAATTCACACAAGAGATGAAGCAGATTACCATTTTATCATGGCTGCATTCAAAACAAATCCGGATTATGTTGTTACCAATGACGGTCAACTCGCATGGTTCTTTAATAAAGTAAAGGAAAAATATGGCACTAAAGATCAAAGGAAAATAAAATGTTATACTCTACCGCATTTCTTAGATTTAATAAATCGATCGTTCAGAAAAGTATGTTCTTGCAAGGATTTAGTTATGATTAACTTGGATTCATATTGTGAACGTGAAATTCCAAGCTTATTTCGAAATATGTTTCGTGCTGAGACATTCGCATTAGCGTCTGATGCTGACAAATATCGAGATATTAACATTAAAATATTCAAATATTACAGAAGAAATATCGATTCTATCAATATGGGGTAT
>CAZXTQ010000026.1:0-16910 GCA_964643595.1 uncultured Methanosarcinales archaeon | reverse complement strand
GGCTATTATGAAATCCTCTTGTTTTTTCGAAGAATATAAATAGCATCTCCCGTCGTGAAATAGTTATCCAAAACAGAATTCACGACGAGGTGATGCCAGTGAAGATTATTGTTGGAAAATATAAAAAGGTTGCTGATTTTTGCTATGAATTGTTTAGGATTGCAGAATTAAAGCTTTATTCGCATAAATTCAGCAAGAAGAAGTTTTCTCAGTTTCAGCATCTTTTCCTGCTTGTTTACAAGCAGTTTCGTAAGTTTACTTATGAAGAGTTGCTTACTGATATTGCTGGAAACACTGATTTGAGGGTGTATTTGGGCTTACACAAGCTTCCGCATTATACGACGCTTATCAAGTTTGCAGGGCGTTTGCCCTGCACAGTGCTTGATAAATTGGTGCTATCTTTCAAGCAATTACTGCCAAAACCAAAGAAGGTTGCTATTGATGCGACAGGCTTTAGCTTAGATAATGCTAGTTTGCATTATTGCAAAAGAATTGGCAAGCCAATGAAGAAAAGACCTTTTATGAAAACTACTTTTGTCGTCGACATAGAGAATTATATAATCTTACTGTGTAAGATGCGAAAAAAGCCAAGGCATGATACTATTGATGCAAAACCACTAATCAAAAAACTTGCTTTGCATCACGAACCCGAAGCATTTTATGCTGATAGAGGCTACGATTCTAACGACATTTTCAAGCTATGCTTTGAAAAACTCAAAGCATACCCTCTGATACTTCAGAGAAATCAGAATGTGCCAAGACATCGACGACACGGAAGATACAGAAAAGAAACTATTGACATTTTTGATTATGGAGAATACCTTCAAAGAAACAAAATTGAGACTCTAAACAGCATGATAAAACGAAGATTTGGATCAAACGTCAAATCAAGAACTGACAAACTACAAAAAGTAGAACTCCTAACAAGAGTCATAGCATACAACATAGACAGAATACTAAGAACAGCAACAAAAACAATACTAATATTCATAAGAATCACAAGGATTTCATATTAGCCTGTTCTACAAAAACCTTTTTAAATGATGTGTGGTTGTATGGTTCAAAAGAGGTTTAATTATGGATCCTATGTTGGCATTGCTTATACTGATACTTCTAGCTTATTCACTTGGAGAAGTCGCCCGTAGATTCAAAATACCACGAGTCGTGGGACAGATATTTGCAGGCATTATACTTGGCGTGCCTTATCTCAAGGAACATATATTGACTGGCAGGAACGGAGAGCTGATATCATTTCTTTCAGATCTCGGAATACTGCTGCTGTTCTTCTTTGTAGGGCTTCAGATAGATATGGTATCATTCAAGAAATACTTTAACGAGTCTGCATTGGTTTCTATATTCAATACAGCACTACCATTACTGGGAGGTTTAATCGTTTTCAGTCTGTTAGGATTTAACCTGGTAACAGCAGCAATCATAGGAATCTGTCTTGCAGTATCATCACAGGCAGTATCTATCTCAGTGCTCGAAGAGATGCACCTGTTAAAGTCCAAAATAGCAAAGATCATAATAACTGCAGGAGCAGTTGATGACATATTCGAACTCGGCATGATAAGTGTCATATTGACATTGATACACGCATCAATCGGACAGGCTAGTTCTTCAAAAGTTCTGATAGATATTACTATCTTTGTCGCAGTCATAGTATCATTCAGGTATGTGATAATACCTGTTCTGATGACACTATTTGAACAGGAAAAATCAATAACACATCTGTTCACAGGAGCCATAGTCATTACACTGATACTGGCAATTGTAACATTTTATCTCGGTCTGGGGGCGATAATAGGAGCTCTTTTTGCAGGCATCATTGTAAGGGAAGTGTTGCTTACTGGCAAGCACAAGAAACCCTGGGAAGAACATAACATATCAAAAGCAATACATATTGTCAGTTTTGGTTTTTTAGTTCCCATATTTTTTGCATGGGTGGGTATGAACACAGACATAACAGCAATAATACATAGTTGGGATCTTATACTCATACTACTCTCAATTGCTTTGGTCGGTACAGTCGGCGGCTCGATGATAGGAGTTCTTTTACATAAAGGTGGAGGGTGGAAAGAAGGACTTATCGTTGGATGGGGAGTAGCACCAAAAGGAGATGTGGAACTTGTCATAGCAACAATAGCATTGACACAGTCACTTATATCTGAAAATGTGTTCTCATCACTTATCCTGATGGCGCTTTTCACGACACTCTTAGCACCTATAATGTTCAGGTGGCTGCTGAGAAAGTATCCGAAAGTGAATGGGGGTCATGAACTGCATTTCTAGAACGATATTGTATGAAAGAAAAAGCTTGTTCATGAGATTTGCATGTGACAAAGCAAATCATTTGTTAGGTGGTTGTTTAGCTCAATCGTTACAGTACTGCCGCGCGGCTACATCGTATTCGGTTGCTAATCGAAGAAATAGTGTTTGGTCGCTGCGCGAACATTGCGTAATATGCTGAAGTGCAACCCACTTCGAAATGCTTGTTGCAAAGCACGCACGTCGCGGCGGCAGTACTGCCAATAACAGCTAAATAGATACCTTGTTGGCAAAAAGGCTTGTTAACACTTCAGTTGTGTAAAGCACAGTCGCGCGTGTCTGGTTCTTGTTCGGATTGTATGCATGTTGTTTGGTATGCACTGAGAATATGCGGACCTGGTTTATGAGATGTACCATCTGAGGCAGACTTGGGTCAAGGTGGATGCCTTGCTCACTCATTCTGGCAATCAGTTTTCCGATTCCAATGCCTGGCTCTTTTTCCAATGCGTCTTTGCCAGTAACCTCAAAATATTTCCTGTGAAGAGCGGTTTCGATGATGCGACCACACAAAATTGTTGCAGAGCGATAGCACTTGTTCTCATAACAGCGCTGAAGTTCAAAGAAATCTGCTTCAACATTCGCATGGATCTCCTCAGGCAAAGACGGTATTGTGAAGTTCAGGAGCGGGTCAATTGGTGTTTGAGTATTGTTATCCTTGTGCTTAGGTCTTGGAGATGCAGCAGCCTCTTTCTCGAAATCACTTATTTCCTTTTCTAGCAGCTCAACTTTTTCGAGCTCCTTGATATCCCTATCTATATTTTCAATGATTGGAAGAACTTTTTTTGGCTCAAGGTACTGCTCGACGATAAGTTTGGTCTGGACGCACAACTTGGAATATATGTCAGATACCTTGTCATTCCTGTTCTTCTTCTCCATTGATTCTGAAAGGGTCACAAGGTCATTCGCAGACTTTTTCATACGATCAATCATGTACTTGGCCTTGTTCATCTTATAATCATAGATGTACTGCCCACTCGTGATAGCTTTCTTGAAATCGATACCCATATTAGACGCGACAAGAACTTTCTCTTTTATGTCAGACAGGGTGGTCTTGAACCTCTTTATTTCCATAGGGATGAATTTATTTCTTAAGTATAAATAATTTATGTAGCAATCTTGATTCTGAATGACTCCTTTTAAAAAGTCAGTACTCTTGAATGGTTTCTTTACAGTTAAATTTAAATATCATACCTATATCGCTTATTGATACAGAAATGGGGTTTAAAGGCTTTATAAACGCTATTTAATCACAGAGGTGTTTGATTGAAAAAGGGAGTTTTGATATTCATTCTTGCAATACTGCTACTTGCAGCAGCAGTATCAGCAGAGAAACCTTTCTCATATTATATACCTGGAGGATATTCTGATGTTGGTGGAACAGCATACTTGGACATTTTTAATCCTGGTGAAGAACCTGCTTCTATCGATGTGGTTGTCTATCATGAAAAGAATGACAGTTCTGTGCTTCAACTCAATTTAGCTCCACATAAGAATGTCCGTATGGATTTTGCAGGATATGGAAGTTTAGGACTGGAAGTCAAGTCAGACAGACAGCTTGCAGTGAACGGAGTACAATATGACGACACATACTCCGGCGGGTTTGGAGGCGCTGCATCTGAGAAAGCAGACTTTGTATGGTATTTCGGAGAAGGTTATTCAAGCGGAATGGTCAAGACATATCTATATCTACTCAATCCGGGAATGCGAGAATCACAGGCAAGCGTAGTATTATATTATGATAATGGACAGAAAAAGACATTCAATCTCCAGATACCTGCATCAAGACATGTTGTTGTAGATCTCAAAGAGAAGACACAGCCAGAAAAAAGATTTGGTATAAAAGTCACAAGCCCAGTCCCTATCGTCGCAGGAACAGGAAATTACAACAAGCACTTCAGTGCAGGATCAGGTGGGGTGGGTGCTTCGAAGCTATCTAAAGCATGGTATTTCCCTGACGGATATGCCAGCGTAGACGCAAGTGATTTTTTAAATGTAGTCAATCCTTCATTTGGAACCGCACATATAACAGTTACAGTATATTATGATGATGGAAAGACCAGGACATTCGACGAGACAGTCGATGCAGCATCAAAAAAGATGCTATTATTAAACAACTATGTAGAACAGCTCAAATGGTACAGTGTAGTAGTCGAGTCTGATGTCAGCGTAGTTGTCGAGAAGACACTATGATTCCACATATTCAGCAGGGTACGGATCTGTCGGTGCTATCGGCACTGCAACACAGGTATATTTTTCAACAACACTTGTAAATGATAAGATCCGTTCATATATTACAGTCTTTAATCCATCTGCAAAGGAAGCTTCTATCAATGTAACATTCTATTATCATGACGGTTCTGTAAAGGAACTTATCGTTGGTGCACCATCACTCATGAGGACAACAATAGACCTAAACAAGAAAGCGGTTCTCGGAAAGACATTCGGCATGCGGATAGTATCTTCTGAACCTGTTGTTGTCGACCAGATAATCTATGATTCCACAAGATCAGCAGGCTATTGTTCATATGGTGTTGTACTGCCTGAAGTAGAGGTTCTTTTGGTCGAGACAGAAGAACCAGAGCAGGATGACACTATGTCAGGCAATTTAGAATATATGCTCATGGAACAGGAGTCTGTCGATACATCAAAATTTGGCAACGAAATTGGCAATGATCTTCTCCGCGTAAACAAAAACACATACGACCACTCAGGAAACAGTGTTGTGGTATGGATGTTTACATACTCTGATAGAAAAGAATCCCTTGATGCATTGCAAGGGGTTTTATCCGGAAGTCTTTTCAAGATACTAGAAGTCGTACCTAAACGTGTTGGCGGTGAAGACATACATTATTTCATATCCTCTAAATCACGTGGTTATGTGTGGGGTGCAGGCGAAAGACTATATGTTGTTGTCGCAGCTGATGAAACTGATGCTCTCGGCGCAGTAGAGATGATTATGGCGAACACGCCTACTGAAAAAAAGAGCAGTGTCGGTCTGAGTACTATATTGTTCATATTGTTAGGGTTGGTGTTGTTTGTTGTCTTAGTGAGGTGGCTTTTTCGTCCAGGATCTGAAGAAGATGAAGCAGTATGGGAAGAGATGATACCTTCTGCAAAACCAGTCGATAAGAACTCGAAGAAGAAATCCAAGAAGAAATCCAAGAAGAAACCTGCAAAGAAAAAAACGTCTGAACCAGAGAAAAAATCTGAAGATGATGATCGATCTGATGATAAAGATGATAATTCTACAAAGAAAAGGGGCAGGCCAAAGAAAGAAGTCCGTCCAGAAAGAAAGATAAGTATCAAAGAGATACCCCGGGATAAATTGACTGCTCAGGACATCCTGGATAACCTGGAAGAGATACCTGACTACGAAGACGTGTTCAGGCACGTGAACAGAGACCACGAAGAGATAAAACAGCGTTAAGTTCTTATCATCATCTTATCATCTTTCAAAAGGAACTCGACTTCTGAACCTTCTTTAAGATCAAGAACATCACTCACTTATTTAGGTATCTGGTTTTTGTTCAGCTCAATTTTAGCAGCACTGCCACGCGACTACATCGTAGTCAGTTGCTAACAGAAGATTTGCGTTTGTCATCTGCGTTTGTCGCTGCGCGAACATTGTGTGGTGTGCTGAGGTGGTATGCAATAAGTTAGTTAGACAGATTTGAAATGGGATTGCTACGTCACCTCGTCTCGAGCATTGAGGACATACCATATATCGTCCACCACGCATGAATCTTAATCTAATAATATTTTACAGGCTCTTTAGACGGCCGCGGCGTTGCTATTGTACATACATTCCGCTAGGCGGCACATATTCACTTTATGCGGCAGACTTATTGCATGACAATTTGGGCTAAATATTTAAACAAGTAATTGTTTTAATATAAAATATGGTAGATAAAGAATCTCATAAAGCACTTGTTGTTTTCAGAAGTAAGAAGATTCGAAGAGTTTGGTTTAAGGATGAATGGTATTATTCTTTAGTTGATATTGTTGAAGCTTTAACTGATAGTTCCAATCCTACCGATTATTTAAAAAAGATGCGTAAGAGGGATGAAGAGCTAGGAAGTTACCTAGGGACAAATTGTCCCCATGTAGAAATGCTGACTGAAACTAGCAAAAAAAGAAAGACTTTGGCAGGAAATACAAAAGATGTTTTCCGTCTAGTTCAATCAATTCCTAGTAAAAATGCTGAACCATTTAAAAGATGGCTAGCAGAAGTAGGAAAAGAACGAATTGATGAAATAGAGAATCCCGAACTTGCTCAAGAAAGGATGAAGGAAATATACTCTGCAAAAGGATATCCTCAAGATTGGATTGACAAAAGGTTGAGGGGTATTGCTATAAGGCAAAATCTGACTGATGAATGGAAAGAAAGGGGCATTGAAGAAAAAAGAGATTTTGCCATTCTTACAGCAGAAATTTCTAAAGCAACTTTTGGAATAACTCCAAGCGAATATAAGAAACATAAACAATTATCAGAAAAATCAAAAACTAATCTCAGAGATCATATGAATGATTTGGAGTTAATTTTCATGATGTTAGGTGAACGTATGACGACTGAACTCTCACAAAAAGAAAAGCCTGAAAATTTTTCCAAAAGCAAAGATGTTGCTAAGAGGGGAGGAGAAGTTGCAGGAGATGCGAGAACTAGGGCTGAAAGAGAGCTAGGTCGTTCGGTGGTATCAAAAGAGAATTATTTTTCTAAAGCTAAAACGAAGAAAATGATTAAGGATAAAGTTGGTAAAGAAGATTAAGCTTTAGTGGTTTTCCAAATACAGTCAAACAATTTACAATTACTTTCTGCTACCTCTTTATTTTTTATCAAGAAAACATAAGCATAAGCAGGTCTGGGGCAAAATTTATAAGGAAATATCGCTATTTATCGTAAAAAGAGGTATGTTTATGAGAATATTTCCGGCAATAATTATGGTCTTTGTTTTTTTTCTGGTTTCAGGCTGTTATTTGTATCAGTCAGATCCTATATTTGGAGACTGTGACACATTCCTTTCTTATCATGATGCCTGCGTTCGGTTCATGGATTCTTATGACGATTCTGTGTGCTGGCAAAAATATGAAGACTATCCAGATATACCCTCATCTGATGTTGAATGCTATCCCAAAGTTGAGTGTTCTACTTTTTTTGAAAAAGAACAGACAAAGCAATGGCTACGAAGATGTCGGTATGTGAATATGGAAGAGAAGTGTGTCCTAAGTTTTGATGTGACCTGTGAAGGTTGGCATGCATCAGACAGGTTGTTAAGCCTAAAGATTATGAACAAGATGGATACGCATATCAAGGATGTGTCTTTACAGATTGTTTCGGATATCGGGACTTATGACTGCAGAGACTCAGATAATGATGCGATACTTGCTGTGAATGAGACAGACACATTCTATTGTACAATGCCTATAGGCGACTATCTCGATGCAACAGTGTTGATAGGTTATGAGGATTATAGATCAGGAGCCAGAAGCAACAAGAAAGGAAATATAGTTCTAGTGCGGTAAAGATTTATAAATACAGAACGTGTGGTATATGAAATGAATGAAATAAAAAAATTGCTGATATGTTTGAGCCTCGTATTGTTGTTGTTCTTAGCTGGATGCTCTCATGTTACTGTGTCTGATATCAATTCTGACCCTTCTAAATATCTTGGAAAGAAAGTAGTTGTTTCGGGTTCTGTTTCTGTTCCTATGGAAATAGGTATGATGTCAGGCTTCATGCTGAAAGAAGGGAAATCAACATTACTTGTACGGTCAGATGATGTGCATGCCAAAGGCGAGAGTGTGACTGTGAAAGGGACTCTGGTAGAAGGCATGTTCACAGGACATTACATATACGCAGACTCTGTAAGATAACTTCTTGGTACCTGTATGTAATAAGTTGTTTGTTTTTTTGAAAACTTTTATAAGTTTCTGAGTGTTATTTTTTTACGGTGTTGAGCGATGAGTATAGATAGAGTATTGAGAAGAGCATTGAATGGAGTTAGATTGATCAAGGGCACCCTTCTTGAAGATCACTATTACCTAAAACTAGATTCTCAGGAAGGACCTATAGCAGCACCTAAATGGTATATCTCTGAACTTGAAGAATTGAATTCTGCTTTTTCAAGAGTAAAAGTTGCACAGTTCGAACCTTGTTCTTTAGGTTTTACAGATGCGAGAGGCGATGCATTGATGCTCTATGCAGAAGTTGATTTTCTTAATAACCGTCATACATTAGGAAGGGTAATATCAGATCATCTGAATGCACTTAAGCAAGCATTTTCCGATATCTTTGAACAAGTACCTTATGATGGAGATATTGTCCTGTGTCATCGGACTGATGGAAAACTTGCAGTCGCACAGTATATAGACGGATACCAGCAAGATATACCCGCTCATGTGGTTGACAAAGAATACCGACTCGGAGGCAAGACACCAATTCAGGATATGATATGTGTTCTTGAACCTGATGATCAATTCTATCCAGAACAACCCGTCGCAATCTATTCAGGCGATGAATTAAGAGGTTGCGGTTTTGCAGTCGAGAAAAAAGACCGAGTCAGGGTTTATGTAGAGTTGCTTAGCGGAAGAGTAGCTTCAATACCTCTGGATTCAGGAGTTGATATAGTGCCGTTACGTGCAGAGAGAAAGATTGAATTCGATGATTCTGATGTTAAAGGACATCCATACAGAAAAATAATGTAACCTTTCTGATCAATTTTTTTATGTTTAAAAGAGGTTTTGATGTCGAGATGATGAGTAACTATGCGATTGAGAGACCTATTGACAGTTGTAGCATTAAGTCTAAGTAGCCCTAGCTGTACTGAAGATGAAATTGTTCTGCCGCCACCGGCACCTATTGTTGCCCAAGACTCAGGAGTAATGGACTTCACTGACAAACTCGATGAACAGGAAGCAAACAGAGACCTAGAGAGCGAAATAATGGACTTTTCAGATCTTGCTTCAGATTATTCTGATACTGTACCTGAATTCACTAAGGTTAAACTCAGGTTGGCAGGCAAAGGGCGCTCTGCAGTACGCCGGATGCAATCAGTCTGCTCAACAAAAAATCAAAGCCTTGAAGATGGCTTTGTAAGATTGATTCTTATAACACCATACTGGACTTCAGAAGCAATGCACGATGGAGCAGTATACGTAAGAGGAGGAAGAACAAATGATGGTCGTTGTTCTAACAGGGCACAACCAGACTTTGCAGACCGGTATCTGAAACGATTCATAGATGATTACGAAAGACCTGCAGAATGCAAGAGCTTACGTAACAGAGGTTGCACTGAGAAACTGCAAAAGATGTATCAGGAACGTGTGGTTGACCATTTAAGCGGGCGGTATCTGTGCGCAGACTGCACAACATTTGTCATGCAACTCTTTGACTGCGCATTCGGAAAGACAATACCCTACAGGACACAACCAACAACAGCACCTATTATCGCAGCTTCGCCGGGAGTGATAAAAGAATACCGTCGTGATACCCGTAAAGGTGGTGATAGAGCAATATTTAATCGATGGACAGACCGACTCGGAAAACAACACTGGGGCTCGCGAGAAACTCCTGATATGGGAACCTGCTGGGACATGATAGATGAACAGTTAGGAGGATTACAGTTCGGGGATATAATCCAATTTCCCGGACATTTTGCTTTGTATACAGGAGGCATAGGTCTGGATTATGAAATGATTGAGATGGGTGCTTACGCATTTTCAGGAACAGAAATACACGATGCAAGAATATCATTGAGATTCAATAAACAAAGACTTTACGGAATACGTGTGATCCCTAACGCACAGGAAGCACTCAGTGGACCACACGTACGGAGAGGGTGTGTTGTTCGGCGAGTGGCCAGCATACCTTCCATGTTTGATTACACAGAAAGGAGATGATAAGTCAGTAAAAAATATCTTGCATACTTTTATAAATCTGTTTTGGTTAATGATACATGGTGTTGGGAAGGAAATAACCTTTCTTTTTACAATATGATAGCGATAAGAGATATAGCGGCAGACTTTGCAGACGGATTGCCTGAAGAAGACTGTAATAGTCTCAGGACTAATCCTATGCATGCTCCATTGCTCTACTGCACAGTTGTTGATGAGATACGTGAAAATATCGCTTCTCTGGGAGACGATTTCAGAATTAAGCCATACTGGACAGAAGAGACTCTCAACAGGAAATTTGTTGAGTATGAACAGCAATTAGTTGGGCGAAAAGCATACCTTGAAGCATTGCTTGCAGGAATCGAACGCAGGATGTCTGAGCACTATGTACGTCTGTATTCGCTGGATGATTTCGTGCTTTTCAAGATAGGTGATAGTGTTGGCGCAGGATTAGCCTGCGGAAATGACCTATACAAGACATACAACCAAGGACGCGAATGTGGACTTGTCAAGACTCCTGATGTAATCTGCAGGTTGGAACTGGTAGATTTTGTATCTGAATATCTTCCTGCAGTAGTCGCTCAGGGTGGAAGATGGTCAGTAGGATTTCCTGAATTTAAAGCAGGTTCTCTTGAGATGACTGCTGATATTGACGGTAAGTACCTATTAACGATATATCAAAGACCGTTTATGATTCGAGGACTTCTACCTGTTCTCAGAGAGACACCATTATTCAGAGGACCATATAGGTGAATGAAAATGCACGGAGCAGCAAAACGAGCTTATGAAGATGCTTACAAAGTTTTCAGGAATAAAATACAGCCTGTACCGGAAAGGCCAATGTCAGCAGTTCAGACATGGAAAGAATTGCACTCTACTTATTCAAGACAGTTCAGAGAAGTTGTTCCGGGACTTGAAAGCACTTTAAATCTTTTACAGGACGGTGAGATGATGAATCATCTCGACGATACTTCACTGCTCATACAAAAGCTTGAATTCCTGAAGGAGCAGACGCATGCTGTCCTGTACGCGCAATTATGTGCTCTGGAAAAAGCATGGAAAGACACTTACGTAACTGTCGCTCATGAAGGAGAAGCAGTCATGATGAAAGACCTTACAGTTGGTGTATCTCTTGTCGGAACACTAGATACAATAGATAACAGAGTATCTGATGAAATACTATGTGTGCTTGAAAGCAAAGAAGGCAGAGGTCATATCGGAGCACCAGTTATAATTGGAAGGACTTCAGGTTATTTCAGACAAGGCGGGCTTAGCTCAACACCGGACGGGCGGGTTTGTGTTTTTCCTGAAGGCAAACTGGAATTGCTGTACCCGAAACTGGCTGAGCAGCAGATTCAGGACGTTATTTGTATTTTTTCGGTGCGGAAAAAGTATTTTAGGGATTAAATGTTGTTATTTTTTAGTGAGAAGTATTTTGAGGTTATGATGATGAAAGACGAAATCATGTACACACCAGAAGACCTGCGACTTAGTGCGTGGGATGGACAGCTAGGTGGTGTCGGAGTGAAGCGCTATTCCTATAATGGAAACTTTGACGGAGATTATGCTTCTACTACAGAAGCAGGCGCTGAAGAGCTTCGAAGTTTTTACAATACTTATCCTTTTCTGCAAGACTCTGTTCCTGCGGATTTGCCTAAACGTGAACAGATGTTGACGGTATCTGACTTGGAAGAGAAAAGCCCAGGACAGTTGGCAGTCGAGGAATTGTTACGTGATTATTCTTTTTTGAAAGTGGAAAATGAAAGATGACGATTTTACATTAGAACAGGTTTTTGCAATTCTTGGAATGGAACGTACAGCGAACTTCATTTTAGAGTTACCTGAAGACAGGATCATAACTAATTTTGTACGGGAATAATCTGTCTTGATATCAGAAGAAGCAGCTGAAAGATGCGCTCTTTATTTTACAGGCTTTTATAAGACCTATGAAGAGTAAAGTATTTAAAACTTGGATTCTTAGAGCTGCTGTATGGCAAAAGCAATCGACATAGAAGAGGTGGTTGATTCAGTAGTTGCAAGAGCATTGCCTGTGTTATGCAAAGAGAAACAATGGTATGTTGCTTCTGAAGATGGAGACTGGTGTTCACACCCTAAGAAGTTTGCGTGTAAGTTTAGGGATTATAGTTCTTTGAAAAGAGTCAGATGCTATTCTGAAGGAGATAATTTTGTAGAATACTGTATGGCTGCCTGCAGAGTAAGAGAAGAAGATTAGGTGTAGATCGCGCCTGGAATGCTCAGGATGTTATATTGCTTTTCTATTATGAGTCTCATGTCACTCGTGGTATCCCTTTTGTTCTCAAGCTCAAAATAAAAATTCTTATTGATTTCTGGTCGGGTGATTTTGGTATTGACATACATTATGATATCTGCAGACTCAGTGTCTTTCAAGGCAGACTTGCACCCTTCCATGATTATATCATCAGAACTGTCACATTTAAGAGTCTCAATGATTATCATAGGGTCAAAAGAATCACCTATTTTTATCTTAAACTTAGGTATAAGATAAGGCTCACCATACCTTTTATCAGTCATGGTCAAGTGAATCTCCTTCAGATAGACTTCGTAATCTGGACTGATAAGATCCTTAGGTTTTATGGAGCGGTTTTCAATCACGATCTTAGTTATTTTTAAGGACATTATATCATTTTCTGCAAACCAGCCTGTAAGTTCAGGTTCAGGGCTCGTGTAAACTGCTTTAGGTTTCTGGATGGGTTCTGGAAGATCTTCTTTTGTTATTGCTACTGGAGTCGGTTCTTCGTAACGATCTTCATTCGTGTACTCATAAGCTTCGTATTTTGCTTCATCTTCTTCTAAGTTGATATGACTGTTAGCTATCTCTTCAGGAGCAGTATAGGTAGGTTCTGCAAAACCACCCTTAGGTTCATCATCATCACATAATTGGTTTCGGTTCATATCCATACAACAACTATCTGCATGTCGAATATAAGGAGAATTGCAAACAATGTTTGGATTTTTTTGGGAACAGCCTGCTAAGAAGAGTAATGCTATTATGATTATGAGGATACCTCTTTTCATGATAGAGAGTATGTGGGGTGTGTATTTAAAGGTTTTTGTGGTTTTTAGTCATTATTGGCAACTAATATTTTGGAGAAGGTTTATAAAGGAAAAAGTGTTTGAGTTATTAATATGAAGCTATTCCGATTTATTTTAGGTGTTTTAGGAGTCCTTCTTGTGATTGGAGCGTTTTCTTCATTCATACCTTTGGTGTTCTTGGGAGGGCTTGCTTCTGGAAGTGTTGGTTTTGCATTCTTCTTCCCTATATTCTTGATAGTGGTCGGAGCTGCAATGATCTATTTTGGTTTCTATTACCAAGGTTTCAACCAGCATAACAATTCGAAATTAATATGGATTGTCAAATGGGGACTTGTTCATTCTATAGGTGTCTTCATCGGAAATCTTATAGTCAACAAGCTGGTGATTATGGATACTCTTTTTGTTACTGTATTGATCGCTCTTTCAGTTTCAATAGCAACCCAAGTCATAAGAAGCAAAGATTTTACATTCAAATTCAAATGGTTCATATTCTATTTCCTTATATATGCAAATATAATCTGGGTGATGGGAGAATATGTTCTTCCAGGGCTTTCGTATCAAGCAGGAGTCTTCTCTTCGCTTGTAGTCGGTTTCACCCTCGCGGCGGTTATAGATATCGTTCAGAAACTAAGACTGAAATATGACTCTGCGGTATGGGTAACCATAATACTCACAATACTGCTATTAGTACTAAATATCGAGTCCCTGCACTTAGGATCTATAGATCAGTTTTTTATGAGCTCTGCAAATATGACTTCGGCTGAAGACTCGCAGAGCTGTCCAACTCCAATGTCGGGTGTGATACAATTTCCATGGGTTATGTCTAAATCAAAATTGAGTTTAGGTTCTACAGGATCACAATTGAATAATCTTATTGACACTTCAGTATGGAGAATAGAAGCAAACACTAGAAAGTGTTATCAAGGCAAATATGTAGGTCAACAACCTGATTCTTTCTATTGCGACGATATGGTTGTTTCTAGGTGGGAGACTGATTCTTCAGGTGCGATCAAATATCGATGGTACACCGCAGTCTCAGCTGAATTTGAAAACATAAATGCAAGTTTTTATTCTCCTCAGTATAGGTTCAAAGGTTTCGATTGTGAAAATGGTCAGAAAGTTGTCGTCCGTAAGGATGTAACAGATTATTATGTCTATGAATCTAAAGATGGAACACAGATAAGGATTAAGTATTGAATTTTTTAGAAAGAGGTTTATTCATGAATCGAGCTGACAAAGCATTTCAGGTTATTGCATTAGTTCTTTGTATTACTTTCATCGTTATTGTGGGTTGTGCACAATCTGATACATATGTTCCTGATGAACCTGCTGCACCAGTTGTACCTGAGATTTCCTTGGAAGAACAGCGAACAGAAGCTATAGCTAATCTGGAGATGTATCAGAGTAAGTTTTCTGAGATGGAAAAAGCTTTCAATGAAGAGATTGATCAACTTGAGCGAGAATGTAAAGATATGAAAGTGACTTCAGATGTTGAATCTCAGATTGATTCTTATATCTCAAAAAGGAAAGATTCTTTGTCTAAGCTTAAAGAAAAGAAAGGTATTATTTCTGATACTTTAAGAGAAGTGAAATATGGTTCAGCAGAAGATGGTGTTATTCTTCCTTCGGATGAGCTGATGGAGAACCTTAAAGATATTGTGGATGTTTATGAAAAGACAGACTTTTCGTTGATGGTGAATTTGTGCAAAGATAATCAGCTCAAAGTTTTCCAAATCGGCGATGAGGTTGAAGCGGGAAATTTTAAATGGAAAGTTACAAATATTAAGCATAAATCATTCGTCGGAGAGTACATGATGGGGACGCTTTTGGGTGAGGAAGCCAATGGCGAGTTCTTGATTATAAACTTTGAGGTTACTAATGTTGCAGATTCTCCAAAGACTTTATCTGATCAGCTTGTGAGGCTTTTTGATTCGCAAGGTAGAGAATATATGTCGAGCACTTCAGCAGTCTTCTATGAGGATGCTCAAGGTAGTATATTTTATACTACATTAAATCCCTCACTTACAAAGAAAGCGACCTTGGTTTTTGATGTGGTCCCGGAAATAAAATATGAATTGAGGGTATATCCTAATGTGGCGTCTACATCTTATAGCGTGGTTGAAACTCTCTTCTAGAAAATTCTGCAAAATTTATTTTTTGCTTTTTTATCGGGATCCTGATTTGTCTAGAAAATAGAACACGACAATAATTCCTACCGCGCCTATTGTCCCGAGACCGCCCAGCCATATGGCTAGTCCTGACCACCAGGGAGTTACGGCTTGCTCGATTAATTCAGCACCTTGTTCTGCGTTTTCGTCGGCAGTTCTTGAAGGTGAACCTGCGATGAAAGAAATTGCGCTTATTAGAAGCACGAATCCAACACAAAAAGTTATTATTTTTCCCATCATATTCAACACCCAAGATGTATATGTTTTCTGAGAATATAACTTTTATTGTGTTTGTATAGTTATGATGAAAAAATATAAATTTTATTTTATAGTTTTCATTCTTCCCACTCCCAAACATTCTCTATCTTACTTTCTAAGGCAACTGCTATATCATGAGCTAATTGTAATGAAGGATTGTACTTGCCTTTCTCTAGGAAGACTATTGTTTCGCGTCTGACTGCACTCCAGCACAAACTGGAAGAATTCAAAGATATCCGGATAGGAGCAGTATTCGGTTCAGCAATAAAGAGAACAGACTACAATGACATAGACATAATCTTAGTATACGAACCAGAAAATGCAGAAAAGATACGGAAAATAAAAGACAGCATACGACGCTCACAACTCATAAAGAAGCCGATAAGATGTGTCGACATGACAGAGCAGGACATTCTTGACAACAAGGACGATCCTGTAATACAGAACATGCTATCAGACAATATCATATTCAAAGGAGCAGAAGAGTACGCCAGGCTAAGATGCCGCAAATAGACAAGCACCTGCAATGGTGCATGAACGATTCAAACCGGAAGTATTACTGCAGTTTCTCAACCTTGCCCGAACCAGAGATGTCTGTCGCCATTGAAGGATTACCGGAATAAATTACGTCACCAGAACCAGAAATTTTAACAGAAAGATCCTGCAGAACATTCACGTAAGAATTACCAGAACCAGAGATATCAATCGATGTGACTGCAGTCTTCATTTCGGAAGCCCTCAAAGTACCCAAGCCAGACAACCTATACGAATGCCTGTCAGCACTACCCTTCAACACTGTATCGCCAGAACCCGAGATTGAAGTAGTAAGCTTCTGAACCCTAAGATTAAGATCAATCTTGCCAGAACCAGAAATATCCAGAGACAAATCAGGAGATAATAATTCTGTTTCAGAGATTATTTTACCAGAACCAGAAATACCAATCTTCTTCACATCATTCATAGTTACATATATCTTGATAGGCTGAGTATTCCTCAAACAAGTTTTTTGCTGAACCATCAAAGTATTATCAAGAACATCGAAACGAATATTATCCAATATATTATCCTCAGCTTCTATTCGGAGAGAATTCTTATTGCCTTGAGAGACATAGATATCGCCCTGACCCTGCAAGTCAACAGAATCAAAATAAGACACTACAAAATCATCCTTTGAAACAACATTTCCTGAAC
>CAZXTQ010000025.1:0-16944 GCA_964643595.1 uncultured Methanosarcinales archaeon | reverse complement strand
AGGGCACCAAAGACTCTAGCGAAGTGAGTCTTTGCGTGTCATTGGATAGTTTATTTAGATTTCACAATCACACGGTTTCAACAGCAGTTACCCTGTCTAACGGAGCGCGGCATATATTTACCGTTTAGCTGACTTATTACATACAAGAAAATAGAAAAAATAAAAATATTGAAAAAAATTAATTGAGCTTTCGATCGTTGGCTCTTAAAGATGGTCGTACTTTCTCTGCACCTTTACCTTTCTTCATGAGACCGCGTGATTTTCTGCCTGCAGAAGTCTTTCCTCTGAATACTCTGCCTTTGTGTTTGCCTTTTGACACCCACTTCAAAGCTGGATCAGCCAGTATCTGAGGATGCTCTCTGTCAACTAGTATAACTTCATACCATGTCCAGATTCCATCTTTTGCAACCCAATAACTATTCAAAACTTCACAGTTTAGGTATTTTTTCTGGACTCTCTGTTCTGCGATGACTTTGTAATTAATATTGACAACTTTGTTCCTTCTCATATGTTTGCTGCGTCTTCCGGACTTGAACTGCTCTCTAAGCCTTCCGCCACGCTTCACACGCTGTCTGACAACCACAAAGCCCTGTTTTGCCTTATATCCAAGGCTGCGAGCTCTATCTATCCTTGTAGGATGTTCCACTCGCACTGTGACTGGCTCTCTTCGCCATTGTAGAAGTCTTTCACGCCACATCTCTGGCATGTTTTCTTTAGGCTGTTTCCAAGCCTTTTTCATATATTTCAGATATCCCATTGTATCCGGCCTCCATTATATTATTAATCCAGCCAAATTCAGGCAAGCCATCGCCCACATCTTTGGCTAGATACTGGAACAAAGAGGTCATTTATAAAAGTATTGCACTGAAATCTAAAACCCTTACTGCCCCCTGGCAACGCTACAACTCCATATTCTCCAAAACACAGTTAAATTTACAAAAACAAAACATTTAAATATTTAAAAAACATAAATATATCTACAATGGGAACCATAACCGTGAACATAGATGATGAGACAGAAAAACGTTTCAGAGAGCGTGTAGCCAAAGAATATGGCTCAGGAAAAGGTAAACTAGGCAAAGCAATAGGTGAAGCGTTAGAAGACTGGACTGAAGAAAAACATCTGACAAACGTCAGAAAAAAAGCACAAATATTGTTGAAAAAAGGTTTCGATCTTGGCGGTGCTGGAAAATTCAATAGGAAAGATCTTTACGATGAAATCGACAAACATAGAACAGGATACTGAAATTTTTGTTTTGGACAGCAACATACTGCTGTATGCATTCGATACATCTCAAGGCAAAAAACATGAGATATGTGCAGAGCTTCTCGACGCTGGATTCCGAGGAGATATAACCTATTTTATCCCCACACAAGTACTATCTGAATTTTATTCAGTAATTTCCCGCGGAAAAGTTAGTATGAAAAAAAAAGATGCAGAACAGATTATAAGATATATCATAGAGTTACCTAATTTTTTAGTCAAATCATCAGACCAATTCACAGTTATTGAAGCAATAGGTCTCAATAAGAAGTATGGTACTCACTATTGGGAAGCAAGCATTCTGTCTGTGATGAAGAATCATTTCATCTCAAATATCTACACAGAGAACACCAAAGACTTCAATTTGCCATGGATAAACGCAGTAAATCCGTTTTCTGACTGAGTTCAAATACGCAGCTATGTAGAATTAACGCCACCTAGCAGCGCTGAGATATGGATACGCGATAATCACAGTTATCTCGATAAAATACTCGATAATGCCCTTGATAGCTGCGTGGCAGTACCTATATCGCCACCTGGCAGTGCACATATTGCATTTCTGCTGCCTGACAATAACCTTTTTAAACCCCCTATTAAACCAAACATTCATAAAACCAAACAATAAGGCTTCTACAATGGAGAAGAAAAATCTGGCAGTGATTGCTTCAAGGCTTAAGTGCGTGGACGCAATAAGTGTTGAGGCAGACAAATGGATCGATAAGTTCTCTAAGCTGGGCTATAACATTCATTTATGTGCGGGTAAATTTGGTGAGCCAACTAATCTTCCTATTTTTGAGCTTCCTGAGATGGATTACAAGCACCCTGAAGTACGAGGTATCAAACGGATAATGTTCGGCTCTAAGCTGGACAAGAATGGTTTAAAAGCCTCGTCTATACTTATGAACAGTCTTGTCAAACGCATCAAAGGGCCTCTGAAGAATTATCTGGTCACAAACAAGATACAAATCCTATGCGTAGAGGATGCTCTTGGTTCTTTCAAGAATCTTCCTTTCAACATCGCACTGAGCCAGATCGTGGCTGAGCTTGGTATCTCGACGATAAGCAGGTATCATTATCTGCCGTGGGACAATCCTTATTTCACCCGATACAATAATTTTCCCAAAATATTGCAAAACATCCCTATCAAACTGAAGAATGTCATACACATCACGAATACAGAGAACGCAAAGAAAGAGCTTAAAGAAAAACGAGATATATTTTCAAGAGTGATTCCTAACACAATTGATATAGCTAAGCTGAGCAGCAGAGATGATTACAACAATGATTTCAGGAAGAATTTTGACATCAAGGATGACCAGTTGATATTCCTTCAACCGACAAGGGTCAAACGTAATAAGTTTGTCGAGAGATCCATAAAAATTGTATCTGAACTGAATGATCTGATGAAAAAGGATAATGTGCTTCTGATAACTGGTTCTCCTGTATATTCTAGGGGAAACTATTTCGAGGAGATTGTCAAGAAGATGAACAAACAGAATGTCAGGGTCATCTTCGCTAATGATCGTATCTTCTTAGGCAGGCACGAGAATCAGGACAGGAAGTTCTATTCTATACATGATGCTTATGCTCATGCGGATGTAGTCCTTTATCCTAACACAGGTGATGCTTTCGGCAATCCTGTCATTGAGGCTGCTGCGTATAAGAAGCCGCTTATCGTCAACTCGTTCCCTAATCTTACTGATTTCAAGGAAAGGGGTTTCCAGTTTGTAGTGATTGATCAGAAAGTGGATAATGAGGTCGTTTCTGATGCTTATCAGCTGATATCTGACAAAGAGAAACTAAATGCTACTGCAGAGCATAACTTCGAGCTTCTGAAAACATTCTACTCGTCGGATACTCTTGATGATGCCTTAATGCCTATCCTGAATGATTTTGATAATCAGAAGAGTTTTATCTCTCGTGTTGCAGGGATGATACCTTCGCCTTCAAGTCTGTGGAGCGGTTCAGGTAATAAAAAGAAAGATTTTAAAGATAAGACGCCGAACAAGAGTGGTAAGAAAAAGGGTCCGAACATGAAGAACCGGAAAGGCGGTTACAAGGAGCCTTCCAGAAAAAGATAAAAAAAGAGTGACGATGGGTATATTCAGCAAGAAAAAGAAAGAGAAGGCACTGAGTGAATCTGATCTTGATGATTCTAACATAATTGATTTCAATGAGTTCGAAGAGTTTGAGGATGAACTCAAGAAAAAAGAAACTATTGATCCTAAAGAAGTCGCTAAGCATTTCATCTTCACTATCGATAATGGTTGCCCTATCTGCGGTAGTGACGTGAGAGGAAATGATTTTTTCAAGTATTTCTGTGATAGTTGCAATCTTTTGTTCGACAAAAAAGATATCATAGAGCGTGAGTTCGGCCAGTCGATTACTGACACTCAGCCAGGTCCTGTTCACAAGACAGTGCTAACTGATGAAGAGCGCGATGCTCTGGCAAGGAAGCGTAAGGAGCTGAACGAACGCATCTACAAGACGTTTTCAGCAGAGCAGAGACAGGAATTATTTGATGAAGCCGAAGAACTTCGGGATGAGAATACTGCTGAATCAGATGCTGACAAAGAAGATGAGCCTGTTGAAGAGCAGGAGCCTGAAGAGATAGCAGAAGTCATCGACGAGGAACCTGAAGATGATTCTGAAGAGGAGCAAGGATCTTCACGCAGGGATAAGATTCTTGAAGCAGAGTATGAAGATGTTGCAGAAGACACTGAAGCTCAGGAAGAAACAGATAGATCAGAAGAGGCAACTCCTGAAGAAGATATAGAAGATGATCAGGACGATGATGACGATGAACATGGATCGTCTGACGAAGATGATGAAGAACCCACACCTGAACAGGAAGAATATGATCTGGAAGATGAGGGAAAGATAATTGCATCATCAGGTTCGAATAAGCTTCATAAAGGTGATTGTCATTTCGTAAAAAAGATTCATCCTGAGAACAGAATCTACTTCGACACCATCAAGCAAGGCGAAGACGAAGATTACGAATTATGTGTTTGCCTAAGAAGACTCAAAGCGATGAAACGTTAGAGTTGCTGATTCTATCAATTAAGGTCAATAGCTGCGCAGTAGTGCTCATAATATATGCTTGGCAGTGTTTAAAAAAAACTAAACACTCACTTATCATTCATCTCGGCAAGCACTTCACCGAGCATGTCAAAGTTCTTTCCGAATTCTGTCCAGTCTGCTGACTGCATTGACTTGAGCATATAATCATAATAGATATTTGCGTCGACAACCAATTCATCTAAAGAACTGTCTGACATATCAGAAGTCTGATTTCCGTCAACCGCACCACTAATGTTTGTCTTGCGAACTCCTTTGCCGAACAATTCTACAAGTGCAGTTCCAAGGTCACGTTCCATCACAACTCTTTCTCCGTCGCTGACTATCACTCTTTTCAGCTCTGGCAGCTGTCCTGTCTCTGCTTGCATATATAGAGGTTCAATATACAAAAGACTCTCGCCCACAGGTATAACTAAAAGATTGCCTCTTGCGACGTGGGATCCTTGCTGTGACCATAATGTTAGTTGTTGTGATATCTCTGAGTCTTGGTCTATTTTTGCTTCTATCTGTAATGGGCCGTACACAAGTTTGTCTTTTGGGAACTTGTATAGGAGCAATTTTCCATAGTGCTCTCCGTCAGAGCGGGCAGCGAGCCATGCGACCATATTGTCTTTTTTGATCGGAGTGAATGTTGTCATAAGCACAAATTCATCTCTTGACTCATCTGGAAGTTTCATGATTATGTAATATGGTTCCACACGGACCTTTTCGTTGGATCCGTAAATCTCGTAAGGTATCTGCCAGGCGTCTTCTTTGTTGTAGAATACGTTGGTGTCATTCATATGGTATGTGGTGTATATCTGCGACTGTATCTTGAACAGGTCTTCTGGATACCTCATATGTGTTTTGAGCCCTTCAGGCATATTTTCAGCAAGACTGAACTGTCCAGGGAATATGCTTGCAAATACTTTTATCAATGGATCTTCTGTGTCGACGACATAGTATGTCACGTCTCCGTCATAAGCATCTACAACTACCTTGACCGAGTTCCTTATGTAATTGATATCTCTTGATTTCTGTGAATATGGATAATTGCCTGTTGTTGTGTACGCATCCTGTATCCAGTAGAGCCTTCCGGAATCGATTACCAGATAAGGATCTCTGTCAAGAGTCAGGAATGGTGTTATTGCGTTTATCCTCTGCTGTATGTTTCTTCTGAACATTATCTTGCTCTGCGGGTTCACGTCTGAAGACAATAGTATCTTTAGGTCTGCAAAACGGATTGCCATTAGAAATTTCTTCATGAAGGTGTCCAATACAACGCCACCTTTTCCGTCGTAACTTATGTATTCATTGGAGTTTCCTTTCGGATAGTCAAACTCGTCAGTATCGGTCTTTACAAGGACGTAATTATTATCTTTTTCACCATAGTATATTCTTGGCTGGTCTATCTTGAGTTTATCATCATCAACCGAGTAAACTGGAGGTATATCTTGTATTATATATTCCGGAAGTCCTTCTTTTGTGACTTTGTTTACAGGGCTCATCACCACTCCAAAGCCATGGGTGTATACCTGGTGCAGGTTGACCCATGTCTGCGCGTTCTCTGTTATCTGTTTTTGGTCAAGTTCGCGTGGCGCGATCATAACCTGCGTGTATTTTCCATCGATATTATAGCGGTCTATATCTATTCCAGACAGATCATAATAGAGTCTGATCTCTTGAGTTTGTTTGTATGTCTGTGTTAGTGGTCTCCAGTCGAGTATTCTTACGTTGTCTATGGTTGCTCTTGAGTCTTCAAGAACCTGAGGTGTTATACTCTGTTGCACAGAGAAATCCTGTTCGTCTACAGCATCAAGGCCGTAAGCAAGCTTTGTGAATCTGATATTGTTATCTATGAATTGTTTTTCAAGATTGAATTCGTTAGGGCTGACTACAAGTCCTTGTACTATTGCAGGAACTATAAGCTTGCCGAAAGATGCAATCACCACATATACAACTAGGACAATGAGTATCACGTGTCTTTTCTTGAATTTAAGCGCATCTGCCTTGCCTACTTTTGAAAGATAGAATATCCACACATAGAACAGTATTGCGACAATTACTGCGAGTACCATAAGTATCTTTAGTAATGGAAGGAATACCATCACGTCTGTGTATCCTGCTCCGACGACTATACCACTTTCTGAGTACATGACTGAGAATCTTGACAGGTAATGCTTAATTGCAAAAAGGATAAAGACAAATGAACCTAGTATTGCCAGGTGTGTGAGGCCTGCAGTTTTTATCTTTGATATTTCATGTCTGAAATTAAAGTGATCACCCATTCCTGGAGGCGGCGCAGTACCTGGGGGTATGCTGCTAGGCCCCATGCTGTCTTGGTTTGCAAATTTCTTGAGTGCAAGTGCGATTACATGCTGCAGGTAATATACAGCTACAACAATCAATGTGAGTTTAAGACAGCCATACGCCAGGTTCCATAGGGACATATAGAATGGGAGTGAGAAGACATAGAATGATACGTCTTTTGCGAATATAGGATCTGCAATACCAAACGTGGCTCTATTCATGTATTGCAGGACTTCAAGCCAGATTGTTGACATGAAAAGTCCGCGCACCAGTGCTAGTGCGGTAAGGATAGACAACATAATTTTCCATGATACCCTTGGCTTATGGAATCTTGATGCTATGAAAAGATTGAGAAGTGCGAATACAAAGAATATTAATGCACCTATACCAAATAACACTAACTTTGAGAAGAGTATTGTCGTGAAGATGTCTTCGAATCCTAGTGCCTGGAACCAGAGATAATCTGGGTATAATGAAACAATCTTGCGCAGTATAATGAAACCTATGATTGCTAGTGCAAGTACTGTATAACCAATCCAGCCTTTCTTTGATGCCATGAACAACAGAGTTGCAGCCATACTTTTAAATATTCTGTATTGCTTTAAAAGCAAACTAAAGTGAGTTAATAGAAATAGTGTATTTATTTAGCTGTTTTTGGCAGTGCTGCCTCCGCGACGTGCGTGTCTTCCAACAAGAAATTCCAAAAGGGTTGCACTTGTTCTTTATTAAACAATGTTCGCGCAGCGACCAAACACAGATTCGTCTGTTAGCAACCGACTACTATGTAGCCGCGTGGCAGTACTGCAACGATTGAACTGAACAAATACAAAAAATAAGAAATTAAACTCACTTCTTCATGAAGTTTTCTCTTATGAACTGTGCCATGACTTCATTGCCTGCATCGACGTATATGTCGTAGGCTGTCTGGACCAGTCCTTGTCTGATACATTCATCGCCAAGCTTTGTAAGCTTCTCAGAATCACCAGCCAATTTATACGCCTTGCCTGCATAATTGAAGAATGGATGTTTGAAGCATTTATCTCCCATCTCAACTAATTTTTCTTTCAGGTCTAGGAATGAGAATATTTCCAGAGCACTATCCCATTTCTCGCGTTTCATGCATTCATCGCCAACAGCCTGTAGTTTGTGTCGATCATTGACTTTCTTGAATGCTTTGATTGCGTCTGGGAATTTGCCATCTTTAAGGCACTTGTCACCTAATGATCTCAGCCTATCTAAATCTTCTGCGAGCACATACATGTCTACTGCGTCTGAAAACATACCTATGTTCTCATAATTCTGTGCTATTGTAGATAGTTTGGCTCGGTTGCCTATGAACATGAATGCCTTTACAGCTTCTTTGATCTTGCCTTTTCGGAGACACTCGTCTCCTACTTCGTTGAGGAGTTGTACTCGTGTTGCATCGTCAAACATGGATAGGTTGACAGATTCTATACCTTTCTCTATCAGTGCAGGTACTAGTTTACCGAAGTTCTTGGTAGTTGAAGTCGATGCTTGCAACGTCTCTTTGCTGCTTGCTACCATGCTGTCAACAACTTTTTTCGTAAAAGAAGAATCATCTTCAGTCATTTTGCCAACCTCTTATTTTATTTTGAACGATAATCATTAGCTATGATTGACTTATAAACCTATCTTTTTTGTTTTTTATATTTTCAGGGCCGTTTAAAAACCTTGTTGGAAGCTCTGCTATCCTGTTTGATGACAAAAAAATATGAAAAAAGTAAAAGAAAAAAATGTAAAATATTTAGAACTCAATCTCGACTTCCGGTGCCCTGTTCACGTCATTGACTGTGACAGTGACTTCCTGGGAGACTGTTGAGATGCCGTCTGTGACTGAGACCATGACTTTGTGGACTCCTTCTGATCTATAGTCAGTCTGTTTGGTGTTTGTGCTCATCCATCCTGAATAGGTGAATGTTAGCCTGTCGCCGTCTGCATCTGTAGCCTTTGGATTAAAGGATACTGTCTCTCCTTCATCTACCTCTACATTAGCGATGAACTGAAGTACAGGTTTGTTGTTGACTGGTTCTACTACAAGTTTGATCTTCTTGACGACTTCGGTCTTTCCATCACTTACTGTGATCTCTGGATAATATACTCCCTGATCTCCAGTCCTTGTCTGCCATTTACCCTCTGAATTAAGAGGTGCTGTGTATGTATAGTCAAGGTCATCACCATCTGCGTCTTTTGCATTTACGCTAAGCTTGACAAGTTCACCTTCAGCGACTGTCAGTGTTGGGAGGTCTTCTTCGATGATTGGCCTGTATGGTGCTTTTGCAAAGTCAGTATCTTCTTTGTTATCAGTCTCTTCAACTACAACGGCTGGCTTGTATGACTTAACAACAGGTTCATCATCATAGTAATCTTCTTCGACAGCTACAACTGTGTCGTCTTCGTCATCAACTTCTTCCCACCAGGCATCATCTGCAGCAGCGGAATCATCAGTCTCGCCGATGTCACTTACGTCTATGTCAACTTCTTCCAAGTCACCATCCTCTGATGGAGATTTGTAGTCTGGTGCTTGATAACCTTGGCATCCAAATATTGATAACAACATAATCATAATGCCGAGAATTGCTAGTGCTGTCACGTGCTTTCTATTCATGTCCTACCACCTCAGTAGCTCTTTTTATTGATTGTCATAAATTTGTTATCATTATCGAATAGAGTATTCGTATATAAATTTTGTGGTAGTAAAAATTTTATAAATGTTTGTCCCATGTAGGAGACACCCGCTTGTCGTCTCAATATCATAGTCATGTAATACCAATAATCTATTTATACCCGCTTCACTTTTTATCCAATCATGATTCTGAAAAAATTGCGTCTCAGGAATATCCGAAGCTACACTGAACAGGTTATAAAGTTTCCTATAGGTTCAACTCTTCTGGCAGGTGATATCGGCAGCGGCAAATCAAGCATCCTGCATGCAGTTGAGTTTGCTCTTTTCGGTGCGATGCGTGGTACTGGATTGGTGCCTGGTGAAGCACTTCTGCGCAAAGGTGAGAATGACGGTGCAGTAACTCTTGATTTCAGTTTAGAAGGCAAAGAGATCAGCATAACCCGTAACTTGAAACGCGCAAGAGGTGCAGTAGCACAGGATGCAGGCCATATTATTATAGATGGCAGAACTATTGATTGCACGTCTACAGAACTTAAAGCCCGACTGCTCGAACTTCTCGGTTATCCGAAAGAGCTTCTGACCAAATCAAAATCCCTTGTATATAGATACACAGTATATACTCCACAGGAGCAGATGAAACAGATACTTTTCGAATCTGATGAAATGCGTATCGACACTCTCCGCAAAGTCTTTGGCATTGACAGATATAAACGCATGGCTGAGAATACTACTATCTACACACGGAAAATCAAGGAAAAGAAGAAAGAACTGTCAGGTATTATGATCGGTTTAGAAGAAAAACAGTCAGAACTCAAAGCCCGAAAGAATTCACTGGCAGAGAAAGAGATGAAAAAAACGTATCTCAGGCCAGAGATAGATTCAATCCAGCAAAAGAAAAAAGAAAAAAAGGCAGAACTTGGCAAAATTGAACTACAACTCAAAGAGCTGCAGGAACTGAAAAAGAAAGTTGAGGTCTGCGATGCAAGACTGATGGAAATCCTTAAGACGCGGCAGAACAATAACGCTGAACTGGAACAGGCTGAGAAAGACCTCCTAATCACAAACCAAAAACTCGAGAGCGCTTTTCTTGAAGAAAAAGACTTCCCACCTATCGAGATGGTTGAAGATGAGATACTCACAAAAGAGAAAGAGCTTGCTTCACTTTCCACAAGAAAAGTTGAGCTTGCCGAGAGAAAAAAAAACATCCTTGAACGTTTGGATATGATGAAAAAGGAATCTGACGTGCGCAAGGATCGTGTCGACCTCAGTGCAGAAAAAGAAACTCTTTATAATAATATTCTTGAAGAATTAAAAGACAAGGAAGTTATTTCCAGAAATGTTGAAGAGGTCAACAATAACTTGAAACGAACTGAGACAATAATATCCGAACTTTCTATCAACCAGAAGAATTCTGAACTCCTAAAAGAAGATATACAAAAACTTGATAATTGTCCTACCTGCAGACAGGAAGTTACCAGACTTCACAAGCAGTCTATCATCGACGAAGAAGATCGAAAACTCAAGAAGATATCTGCAGAGCTTGAAGATATGTTGAAGAAGAGAAAAGATATCATTGCGGATCTAGAACAACACAACAAAAAACTCAAGAACATTACAGATAAGGAACATCAGCTTGCAGGTGTTAAAGTTGAAATTTCAAACATTCAGCAGATGAAAAGAGAGCTTCAAAAAATAATGGAAGACCACAGTAAGCTTGATCAGGACAGGATAAGCATAATCAAAGCTCTGGAAGAGATAGATGATAGTCTTATAGAACAGCTCAAAAAAGAGCTTGACGAGAAAAAATCAGTTGTTAAGGAAATAAATGCACATAATCTCATACTAAAAGAGCGCAAGCACAATCTTGCAATACTTGCAGAGAAGAAACAGAGAAAAGAGACACTCACCAGACTGCAGGATGAGCTTAAAGAAGAGGTCAGAAAAATAAACTCTGAAAAGACTGTACTTAATCAGACAATAATCAATAAGTCAGGCATCGAAGAAACATTTGTACTAAAGAAAAAAGAATTTGACACAATATTGGAAAAAGAGACAAACATATCAGTCCAGTTGGGCGGGATAAATAAAGAGATTGAAGGAATCCAGGCTCTAATCACTTCTCTGCAAAAAGACATAGATATCAAAGAGTCTGCAGGAAAGCAATTAAACCATCTTAATTCTGTACAGGAGTGGCTCGAGAAGATGTTCATATCATTGATGGGCACTATGGAGAAACACATAATGGCAAAAGTTCATGTGCAGTTCAGTGAATTATTTTCTACATGGTTCCATCTTTTGATAGAAGATGAGAACATCTCTGTGCGGATAGATGATACTTTCTCCCCTATTATCAATCAGAATGGTTATGATACTGACATAAATCATTTATCCGGCGGAGAGAAGACAAGCATCGCTCTTGCTTACAGGCTGGCACTCAATCGTGTCATCAATGATCTCATAAGCAACATAAAAACCCGTGACCTGATAATACTTGACGAACCCACTGATGGTTTCTCTACAGAACAGCTTGACAAGGTGCGCGACGTTCTCGAAGAACTCAACGTCAAACAGACAATAATCGTCTCTCACGAATCCAAGATCGAGAGTTTTGTAGATAACATAATCAGGATAAGCAAAGATGAACATGTCAGTCGTATTGTCTCCTGATTTCTTCAAATATCCAGTCTTCTGATAATTCTGTCGCCTGCTTGTGCGCACTTGCTAAGAATTCATTATCAGGATAAAAAAGATTGACTGCTTTCAGCACCCTCAAAGAGCATTCAGGATATAGAACTATTGACCTATGTAAAATACCTCTTTCCTGTAATTTACCGTCTCGCATCGAGAAAGATTTAATTTCTTTGCCTGTTTTCGGCACAGATATTACAAATGAACCATTTTCGATAAAAGCAAAATAATCAATACCACCCATGTATCCGCCTACAGGGTTTAACATCTGATCTTCAGTAAATATTATCTGCTCTCCCTCTGCCACAGGAAAATCATATTTGAATATGAAATTCATTCCTGTCCTGTCTACAGGATATCCTAGTTCCCTAGCAACCCATCTCTGTCCGAAAAGACTCTGTATCTCATCTATAGAAGGAAGTTCAAGACCTATCTGATTGCGATATTTGAGCATAGCTGCAAAAAGAAAAAGACCTGGTTCTGAATAGCACCAGGCACGATACCGTTTTCCTTTACGTTGCTGTTCAATCACTACATCACAGCCTTCTGCTTGGAATAAAATAGTATCATCTCCTGATTCTCTTATCCACCTCAGACCTTGCAATTCTTCATCCCAGAACTCTTCAACTATATTATCTACAGTCATATCTAACCTCAAAAATTTAAATGGGGGGGTTACCCCTGTTTTACCAGATGTTTGGGCTAATTCTATTTATTGATATCGCTTTATCATACAAAGACTAAATACTCGTTCTGGAATTATACCTGAGGTATGAAACCCATGAACCCGAAATGGAAAAAGATGAATGTGTTTGGAGAAGCGGATAAAACGTGTACAAATATTTATAAATGAATGTTCGCCATACAATATGATTGATTGCATGGATAATAAAATAGATATTAAATCAAAACGGTTTGCAGTAGCTGTTTTCTTAGTTGTTTTTATCTTCTCAATTTATGTGTCAATAACAGAAGATGATTCAAGCGTTATTTTTGGAGGTCTTGCGGTTGCTTTCGTACTAGCAATAATAGTTTTTTATATAACAAAATCATTTATGAAAAGTAAAATACAATTTACCAAGTTGCAATGGGTATTTTATATTTGGGGTTTGATGACCGGAATAGGAAACCTGCTGTTTTGGACGATTATGTATTTCGCTTATTCAATGTATAATTACGGCGAACCGTTTTTCAATAAAGATTTTCACCGCAGAGTTGAAATCTGGGGAAAGGTTCTAGCAATTCTGTTTGCGATAGGATTGATTATGATGGCAGTGGTTTTATTGCTGGAATAATTTGAGAAGATGGTTATTATTTCTCATTATATCTATGAAAATATTTCATAAACAAGCCCATTTTGCGTTTTGGTATGCTTTCAGTATACAAAGGACTGCGAGAAGGCAATGAAACGGGCAAAATTCTACAAAGAAACTCACGAAGATAGCAAAGGCAGAGTCCAGCACCAATATAAATTTCATACACTGCGGCACGATGAGATAGACACCCCCTGACCTACACGTGGATTCTGGACACAGAGCTAAATAAGATGGTTGAGGCTGTGGATGTGCAGGACAAGCAAGAGGCAGCGGTAGCATCAATTGTTGCACCACAACAGGCAGAAGATCCGCTAGATATTGCTAAAAGAAGGCAGGCATATGGGGAGATAACGCCGAAGGAGTTCGAGAAGATATATGGGGTGTTACATAACAGTGGTTAAAATCGAAATATTTTTAATTTTTATTTATAAAATAATAGGAATATTTAAATAGTAGTATACCATTATACTAGGTATACTAAGTATCTAAGGTGTTTTGAATGATGCGAAAAATGACAAATCCAAGTAAGAACTCAAAAGATCAAGCAAGTGCTGATAGTGGTAAACAAGCGATTATTTTGAATAAACAAACTTTGAAAGAATTTGTGAAAAATTTAACAGACGCAGATATGAAAAAAATAGAAGCAGATGAGGAAAAATATCTGAACTATCTTCGAAATAATCTTGCCCACAACATCAATGCACTACCTAAAAGAACAAAGAACATCAAAGTAGATGTGGATGTTTGGGAAACATTAAATGTTCTGAAAGAAGGAGATCAAACATTTAGCGATGTCATCGCAAAGATATTGGGAACAACAACACAAATAAAAGGCAACAAAAGCCTTTTGGCAATTAAGTATAAACGTAAGAGAGCGTTTTTCACAACAACTTTTGCAGGTCAACAACTAGGTTGTGAATTTGAATATAACGATTCTAAGGGGGTGAAGAAAGATTTCACTCTTGATGTTCAAATAAAAAAAGTATTCATTGGGAAAAAAACCTTGTCTCCTACCGAGTTTTTTGGTGTTGACAACATACATAAACATTATTCTAAGGAGTATTTAACACTATATTTAAAGTCACTGACTGTTGCTCTACGTAAAGAGTTTAGAATATCATTCAAAGAGAACGCACTTAGACGCGATTACGAAAATTTAGTTCTGTGGCGAAAATTATACTATGAACATAGTCTTAGTGAAGATTCATTCGCTTCTGACGTGGAAGATCCTTTAAGATTGAGTGAAGAAGAATCGATGTCGGATGATTGGAAAAGAGGTATCGAATTATCCCCTGCAAACAAGATAAGTTCAGATTGGAATCGTTTGTCTACTGCTGAAAGATTACATATGCAGTTGAACCAGTTGAGGAATAGATGATGGAGTGGGTGAAATATTCAGATAAGTACTTCAATAAGAAGATTTTTGACGAGGCAGGAATTAGAGTAGAAATTAAGGAAGGGGGAAATATTGCTATAGAAGAAGAAGAATTTTCTCTTAGGGTGACTACTAGGTCAGAACGCGACCATCCAAAGAATCGAAATTATGCTATTGAACATCATACTGATCCACCCCATGATTTCCCGCATATTCAGTTTAAGTTTTTTACAGATGCAATAGGCAAAATCAGAATACGGGTTGACCTCGCAGATGCAGAAGAATATGACCGCGCAGTAAAAGGATTTATCTATAAAATAAAGAATGTCTTGGAAGACCTCGAAGACCATAAGGACGGAATAACTGCTGAGATTATGGTTTTAGACCTCGTTAATAATCTAGAAGCCGAGTCAGATTTCTTGACAACTAAGCTTCTTGAAGGTGTGCAGAAATACTCACTTAAATTTGAAGACAAGAAGCTAGTTCCCGAAGGAATAACCAAGTTGAAGGAAAACCCACTTCTGTTAGAGTTCTTAGGTGAACCAGTAATCACATCGATTGAGGAAGAATACGAGAAAACCAAGTGATTTTCCGTCACCGCTTTGAGACGAAAGCCTCGGACATCAAGCAAAGTATTGTTATGACAGATTACTGCAAATCCTGCCATCGTAGAACGGTTTTCAAGGAGATCAAGTCTGAACATTTTCATTGCAGTAAATGTGGGTGGAGAAATCCTGATGATTGGTGATTCAGCACAATGAAACGCAATAACTCTAAGATTTGGAATATATTTAAGAATAGAATATTTTGGGTCATCTTAGTTTATGTGGTCTTCACACTATCTTTTGCTTTTATTTACAAATTTACCTGGAAATCAGGTAGTTCATATGATTTTAGAGTGGATCCCGAGTATAAATTAGATGCGTTCGACTTGGAGAGTCCTCATCACATACTGCCTTTGACAGAAATTTATGCTTTTAGAAAAGGTTATGATGAAGGTATCAATACGGCTGAAAGAGTTTGGTTGGAAGAACTTGAAAATGCCAAGGAAAAGTTGAAAATTGCCGAAGATAATAAAAAGAATTTGAAAACCTGCCAGTCTCAACAAGGATTTCATGATGGAGAATGTTTATTTCATAATAATGGGATTTACACTCAAATTGAGTTAGCCAAGAATGAACTTTATAGACTTAATTATACTTATCAAATATTAATCGCGCCTCAAAAATCAAATCTCACAACACAATTGACAGAAAAGAACGAACAAAGAAAACAAAATTTGAATTTTTTTGATTTCATATCATTTAGTGTTCACACAAGTATTGCAAATGCTCATCCTTCAATCATAGCAAATTCTTCATTCGTAACTTTCCTTAATTTAATTCAATTCGTGATAAGTCTCGTCTTGTTTGGTATCATATTAGATTCTGTTGGAAAAAGAATAACCAAAACTTGAATCAAACCATCGAAAATCCTCCTTTCCCGGACAACATGTATATCCCCTGCGCTATATCGGTGGTATTCGGGCAGTGAAAATCCTTATTGGCATCCATTCCGCCGATTTCGACCAAAAACCATGATTTGCCCGAAGATCAAGAAGAAATCCCAGAACAAGAAAACCTAAGATATAAAACGATAGACAGCCCATAACTTCAATATTCATTCTGGTGTCGAAAAGGAATAAAAATGGGGCTACGAGGAATTTCGTGGAATGAACCATTTCGAACCCCGGTTTGAAGGCCCCCAGCCTCCAGTGATAGTTACCCGCAGGGTAACCTCAAAATCTATGATTTTGTTGGTTGCTTCCTGCTCCAAGCTACACTATAGCCCCTTTGATAAAAAATAGAATAAAAAGAAATCTTATTTAAAGATTTACTTCCTTGACATTGTCAACTTATAGGCACACACGGCATGCCCTGCCTAGCGTAGTTATTGGAATTTAAAACAGGTATTACAATTGTACGGTTTAAGGAATTGAAAAAGAAGCAGACGGAGCGCAGTGCATGCCATATGTCTTTTAGTTGACAATGTCACTTCCTCTCTCCAACATGCATCTTCCTGGTTATCATAAACAGGAATAGTGCAAAGAATGCAAATATGACTATCAGTATTGATGACATATTTGAGAATCTTGCTGTGTCCTGTGTCTCTGCATCAACAACCGCGTAACCGCTTACTGTTGGGTTGGTCACGAGAACATTTAGGAATGTGAATACCATCAATACTCCTATAATTACTACCATGCCGGTCTTCCAGTCTATGAATTTTCTGCTCAAAGGAGAAAGCC
>CAZXTQ010000024.1:10682-17018 GCA_964643595.1 uncultured Methanosarcinales archaeon | reverse complement strand
CAGGAGGGGGAGTGCGGCTGGGTCCTTGATGGCATAGAGAATGGAAAGACCGGTCTTGTCAAATACCATCTTGACTTGTCGAGCAGGATAGGTGAGACTGGTTGTGATAGCAAGCCTGTGATTGTTTCTGCTGTTGATGGTATTGACAGTAATAAGTATGGTTCTGGTGATAAGACTGGCTTGAAAGGTGTGATCAAGGTTCGAGGTATAGATCTTGATTTAGGTCCTCAGCTTCAGTACACTAAGCATCTTTCCAAGAGGCCTATCAGGATGACGAAGGTCGTGGATGGTAAGCCTGTGGCAAAGTACACTCCGACAGAGCCATATGAGCTTAGGGATTTCATACATTGTTCGAACCCTATGTGCGTCTCTCGCAGTGAACATCAACAGCACACTCCGACGGTGTTTTATCATCAGGGTGGTGGTGACTATGAGTGCAGGTTTTGCGATACTGTTGTATCTGCAGATGAGTTCAAGTTGATAAAGACTGGCTGAACCTGATGCAGGATTAGTGAGCTTATAAACACAAACCAAATATTTTTATTTAATTGTTTTATTGTATTTGTTTAGCTGTTGTTGGCAGAACTGCCACAGCGACGTGCGTGCTTTCCAACAAGAAATTCGGAAAGGGTTGCACTTCAGTCATATTATTCAATGTTCGCGCAGCGACCAAATGCAGATTCATCGGATAGCAACCAAGTGCGATGTAGCCGCGTGGCAGTGCTGCAATTATTGAGCTAAACAAATACGTTTTATTTAATTGTTTTTGTTCATATCATTTTTTCATATATTAAAAATAATTGATTTTGGGTTTGAGAAATTGGTTAACGATCTGAGGCATAATTGTGGTTTCTGTGTTGCTTATAGCTTGCATGATGCTTACAAGATGGTGCGTAATCTTCAGCATCGTGGACGTGATGCTGTGGGTGTTGCGTGCATAGGTCCTAATCGTATCGACGTAATAAAGTGGGCTGGCGAGGCTAACCGTTTTGATTTGGATGACTTGCAGGATTTATTTCCTGCTCATATGTATCATACTTATATGGGTCATGTTCGTTATGCGACAAGAGGGCGTAAGGATAAGATACTTCAGGATGCTCATCCTCATGTGATGGGTGGTCGTGTAGAGACTCACGAGGGTTTTGTAGTTATCAGGAATTGTGATGCGGCAGTTGTGCATAACGGACAGGTGGATACTAAGTATCTGAATGGTTTTGATCCTGGGTGTTTGACTTCTGGTTGTGATAGTGAGGCGATACTTTATCGTTACAAAGATATTCTTGAGCGTCAGTTCATCAGGGAGGTTCCGGGTGCTTTCTCGATGGCAATAGCTGATAAGGAACGCAAGGATGTGATGGTTATGCGAGACATGTTCGGCGTTCGTCCTGCTGCAATAGGCCGCAAGGATGGTAAGTATGTTATAGCTTCTGAGGACAGGGCTATTGATAAGATCGGAGGTGATTTTGTCGCTAATCTGGAACCGGGCGCTATAAGTTATATGACTCCAGAGGGTAATATTCGTATAGACCAGGTTGTGCAGTCGCCAGGTTTATCTCATTGTTTTTTCGAGTGGAATTATCTTGCTCACAAGAAGTCTACTATGGATGATCTTTTTGTGGATTTGTTGAGGCGGAATCTTGGCAGGCGTTGTGCTCAGGAGTTTCCTTTTGTTCATGAACGTGCGGTGGTTACTTATCTTCCTAGGTGTCCGAAGCCTGCTGCTGAGGCCTATGCGCATGCGTTGGGTCTTCCTTTGATTCCTGCTTTCCTTAAGATGCGGGGTGAGCGTTCTTTCCTTGGGGCTACGCAGGAGGACAGGAATATTTCTATAAAGAAGAATCTTTATTTGAATTCTACTTATGCTCATATGCTGAAAGGTGCTTTTGTGATTGTGCTTGAGGACAGTACTATACGCGGCACTAATTCTGCGCGTGCTGCACAGCTTCTTGAGGAGGCTGGTGCTGAGTATTCTACTCTGATAAATTACACGGATATGATAGGCATCTTTAACGAGTCAGGCGGTTTGAGTGGTTGCACCGAAGGTGTTGACATGCCTCCAAGTGACAATTTCATAGCTCGTGATACTGAAGGTAATCGTAATCGAACTTGGGACGAGATAAGTGAGTTGGTTGGTATTGATGTTTGTTATCTTAAGGCTGAGGCGATGCTTGAGGAATATGCTAAGCTTGGCATGGACCCTAATAATCTTTGCACTAAGTGTATTGGCGGTCCTGATCCTTTTGAGAAGTTCAGCAAGGGTTGATGAAGCACCACTGCCACTGCTTAGCGCAGTTATCCAGCGTATGTAATAAGTCTGCTGCATAAAGTGAATATATGCCGCCTAGCTGACTGTATGTACAATAGCAACGCCGCAGCCGTCTAAAGAGCCTGTGAAATATTATTAGATTACGATTCATGCGTGGTGGACGTTAATAGGTGGGTATTCGGTGCTCGCGACGCTGCGGCGTTGCAATTAATTTCAACTCTGCCTATCATAGTCATTGGGTGGTTCATTCAGATTTCACAATCGCACGGTTCGGAAATCTGTGCATTATTCTGACGGAGCGCGGCATATATTCGCAGTCTAGCTGACTTATTACATACTATCCAGCGTTACCTTTATAAATAAAAACCCCTTTGGTCATTCTTGATATGGTATACAATCCTGCAGAGGATAGTTTCCTCATTCAAAAAGAAGTGAAGCGTCTTGCTAAAGGCAGGGTTCTTGATGTTGGTACTGGTTCTGGTATTCAGGCAGAGACTGCTGCTAAGCAGAAAAAAGTCAAGTCTGTTCTTGCTGTTGACCTGAAAAAGTCCAGCATTGAGCATTGCAAAGCCAACATAAAGAACAAAAAAATAACTTGGCTTGTTTCTGATCTTTTCAAGAAAGTTCCAAAAAAGAATAAGTTTGATACTATTATTTTCAATCCGCCTTACTTGCCAGAACAAGAAGGTGAACTATGGGAGCTTAGTACTGAGATTTCTGGTGGCAGGAAAGGTTATGAGATAATTGAGCGGTTCATGGATGATGTGAATGAATATTTAGAACCAGATGGTCAGATTTTGCTTCTTTTCTCTACTATAACAGGTAAGATGAAAGTTGAGGAGATTATCGAGCAGCACATGATGGAGTTTGAGCCGCTTAACAAACTCAATATTGCTTTTGAACAGCTTCATGTTTACAGGATTACAAAAGGTAAGTTCAGGAAACAGTTTGAGAAGCGTGGAGTTACCAAGATGAACCCTCTTGCTAAAGGTCATCGTGGTGTCATCTTCACAGGCACTTACAAGAATAAGCGAATCGCGATAAAGATTCAGCGTGGGGATATAGACGCGAAAGGCACTGTTGATAACGAGATAAAACAGTTGAAGAAACTTAACAAGCATAAGATAGGGCCTACTCTTGTATTCAGCGGAAAGGATTATTTTGCTTACAATTTTGTGCAGGGTGATTTCATAAGGCAATATTTTGACCGGTCGACGACAAAGAGGAAGGATGTCATCATAGTCCTTAAAAAAATCTTTGAGCAGATGTACCAGTTAGATCAGCTCGGTGTCAACAAGGAAGAGATGCATCATCCTGTTAAGCATATAATTGTCGGCGACAAGAACAAGGTCACTTTGCTTGATTTCGAACGTTGCAAGCCAAGGCCTAAGGTGCATAATGTCACTCAGTTCTCGCAGTTCGTGATTTCGAGCAGGCTCATTCCTCACTTAGAGCGTCATAAAGTAAAGATCAGCATGATTGAGATGCTACGTCGTGCTCAGCATTACAGCAAGAGCATGACTCGAGAGAACTTCGATAGGATATTGGAACTAGTTAAGTAATTCTACGCGCAGCGTAAAAGCCTGATGTACATGCATACTTCACAACTCTTATAAACCCCATTTCATTTTTCTCGTCTATGAATCAGAACAAAGTAGATTCCTTCATAAAGCACCCGAGGAAAGCATTGTTCATATTAGCTATGCCTATTGTCATAGGTATGATGGTGCAGTCTCTTTACAATATTGTCGACACTGCTTTTGTAGGCCGTCTAGGTTCAGACGCTATTGCCGCTCTTACTTTTGCTTTTCCTATGTTCTTCATATTGATTGCAGTCAATTCAGGTATTGGTGTGGGTATGAGTTCACGTATCTCACGTTATCTTGGTGCGAAGAACAAGACTGCTGCTGAGAACACTGCTATGCATGGCATTCTTATATCTTTTATTACAGGCCTATTGCTTTTTGTACTGGGGATGATATTCCTGAAACCGCTTTTCTCTTTGTTCGGAGCGTACAACAGTGTGTTGGAACTCTCTATCAGTTACATGTCGATTGTCTTGATGGGTATATTTTTTATGTTTCCGGCTTTTGTGATGAGCGGTATCTTTTCTGCTCAGGGTGATACCAAGACTCCGATGATAGTGCAGACTATAGCGCTTGTTATAAACATAATTCTTGATCCTATCTTTATCTTCGTGCTTGACATGGGTGTTGGGGGTGCTGCTTTGGCTACGGTCACTTCTTTCACGACGACGTTCTTCATATTCATTTTCCTTCTGAAGAAAAGGTCTTACCTTAATTTGAACTTCAAGAGTTTCAGGTTCTCGTGGCATCTTTCCAAGGAGATATTCAAAGTGGGTGCTCCGGCAAGTATCATGATGTTGTTGATGTCTATTAGTTTTATTTTCCTTAACAGGTTCATGGCGCATTTCAGCATGGAGACTGTGGCTATGTTCGGTATTGTGTTCCGTCTCAACAGTCTGGCTTTCATGCCTATTGCTGGTTTTGCTATGGGTGCGATGACTCTTGTAGGTATGTTCTATGGTGCTAAGCGTTACGACTTATTGAAGGATATCATCTGGTTTGCTATAAAGATAGGTGTGGCGTTCACTGCTTTTATGGGTGCTTTGTTTTTCATTTTTCCTCAGATGTTTCTGCGTATATTCACTCCTGACCAGAATATCATATCTATGGGCGTACCTTTTGTTCGTATATTTGTTATCGAGCTTCCTCTTGCAGCGACGAGTATGTTTATATCAAGATCTCTGCAGGGGTTGGGTTTAGGACTTCCAGGTCTTGTAATAAATTCTGTGAGGATGATCCTTGTTGCAATCCCTATCGCTTATTTTTTTGTCTTCATCATGGAGTATGGTTACCTCTCGATTGCTGTTTCGACAATCATTGGTGCGGCTCTCTCGACAATAGTTGCAGTGATCTGGCTAACTCTTAAGCTCCGCACCTGTAACAAAGGTTAAGGGTGCCGAGAAGTATTTATCATCCCCAAATTGGGACACTATATCTTTTTATACTTCGAACTCACCCGGTTTATCATTAACTTATAGGGTGATACTATATGGATTTCAGGGAGAAGTGGTTGGCTGCGGTCGACAGGAATAATTCTGTTCTTTGTGCAGGTTTAGATCCTGCAGAGTTCGCTATGGGGAGAGGCCTGAAAGGTTTGCCTGATCATATCATGAAAAGGGGTTGGTCTCTTGCTTATGTTGAGGCTGTTGCACCTTTCGTTGCAGCGATAAAGCCTAACTTCCAGTATTGGAAGAACAATGGTGATGTTATGACTCTCCGTGAAGTCATCGAGTTGGCTCACAGCAAGGGTCTGGTCGTGATAGATGACAGTAAGCTTGCAGATATAGGTTCGACCAATGATGCTGGCGTATATTATTCAAAGAAGAGTGGTTTTGATGCAGTTACTGTTGCGCCTTACGCAGGTAACATGGGTGAGTGTGCAGAGCAGGGCAGTGTGCGCGACATTGGTATCATAACGATGTGTCTGATGAGCAATCCTGAGTATGCTGGCGAGAAGAATATGCTTATGCCTATAAGTGGGGAAGAGTCTTTTGGTTTTGAGCGAGAGGATGTTTTTATTTTCAATGGTCAGCATTATGTCAAAAGATATGTTGATTTGGCAAGCAAGGCAAGTGTGCACGACCTTGATGGTATTGTCATCGGAGCTCCGAGTCCGAAAAATCATCTGACTGATGAAGAGCTTGCGAAGGCAAGACAATATTCCGGTTCAGGTAGGCTTGTTCTTCTTCCTGGTGTGGGCGCGCAAGGCGGTGAGGCTGAAGCGATATGGAAATACTTTGCAAATGACGCAGTTATTGTGAATGTCGGCAGGAGCCTTATGTTCCCTGGCAGAAACACGGCAGGTAAAGGGGAGCATGCTGCAGCTGCTAAGCATTACATGGAGTTGCTAAATGAGAAGAGGGCTGTGAGAAACTAATAAAGTATAACTAATATTACACACCCCGCTCAGATAATACTTTTTTTCTTTCTTTTATGCTGATTAGTGAAAGTGAACTGAATCATCTGCAGGTGGAGGTATTGTAG
>CAZXTQ010000024.1:1390-10672 GCA_964643595.1 uncultured Methanosarcinales archaeon | reverse complement strand
GATAGGGTGACTCGCATTCCTACGCCGCTTTCAGTATTTTCCACAGAGAGAAGATCTTCATGGTCAGGATCGAGGTATTCTCTTGCCATGTATACATCACCTATCCTGTCGTCTGATGAGTCTTTGGCGATTCCGAATATCATGTCTGCTTGTTCGTGAGGTATGTTTGGGCCGTTGTCTGTGAGGTATAGCACTGCGTTCTCTCCGAATGTTCCGTACTGGATATTGACTTGTTTATTTTTGACTTCACGGAGAACGTGTGGTTTGGCCAATAATAGGTTTAGGAGTCCTGTCTTGATTTTTCCAGGGTTGCCTTGGATGTATACATCAGAAGGTATTTCATCGACTTTTAATTGGATGTTTTCATTAGTGTAGTGCAGTCTTGCTATGTTGGCTGCTGATTCTACTATGCGTGCTAGATTTACGTTCGGCAGAGGTGATCCTTCTAGTAATGTTTTTTTGCCTTGTTGCAGGTCTTCTTTGAAATCCTTTGTAGCATCGCAGAGAAGTTTAAGATGTCGATAATCTGCTTGTATCTTTCCTTCTTTCGGTTCTAATCCTTTGATTGTTTTCGCAGCTATACTTATAGATGCACCATTTCCTGCAAGTGTCTGAAATACTGCTTTGTACATTGCGTTGATTATCCTTAGTCTGTTGAGATCTTTTCGGGGGTCAGTTTCTGGCTGTATAGGGTATTTGTTTTCGTCGATTGTTATTGTGCTACCGACATATTGTTGTATGTCCAGGCTATATCCTGTTCCTGAACTTGTCGAGAGTGATGGTGTTTTTGAATACATGTTGCGCCAGCTTATGAGTATCTTGTAGATTGTCTCTGCGCTTTCGTAAAGAACGTTGTATTGTTCTGAGGGTATGTTGATTTTGAATATATCTTCAGACAGATTGTCTTTGTTTATATGTTTCAGGTCAATATCATTTATAGGGGTATTATCTATGAAGCAGTTTTTTACTGTCTCCAGACCTTTAGAAAGTATGTTGACCAGCTGGTCGAGTCTGTTTATAGCTCTGCCCATTATCTCGATATTTGCTTTTTGTATAGCTCTCTCTGGAGCGAGCATGTATCCGTCCAGAGTATTTGCATCTAGGATTCCATCATTCATCTTTAAATGTCTCTACTTTTTTTAAGAAAATTAAGAGCTAAAGCTGTTCCAAATATGATTATATATTATGTGTTCTGAGAGTTAATAAACTTTTGTATGGTTGGGGCTATTATGGAATCCTCAGTATGTTAAAAAGATGGATACTGCCCCTGGCGACTCCAGTACCAGAATAAAGCGGTTTCAGAAGTTAGCTCGACGTAAAGAGTTGGTTTAGAATATTTATAGTCGCGGTGCAGTATCCATCTTTATCGCGCTGAATAGGATTTCATATTAGCCTATGAATCGTATGTAATAGTCCACTGCATAAAGTTAATATATACTGCCTAGCGCAAGTATTAGATGTTTTATTCAGATTTCACAATCACATAGTTTCAACATCATTATTAAATGCTTTAAAAGAAAATGGTTATAAATAGGAAAAAATGAAAAGATTTACTCTTTTTTCTTTTTCTTCTTGGTCTTCTTGATCTCTTTCTCAAGGTCAAGCTTCTCAAGGAGCTCTTTATAACGGTTCCTGATAGTTACCTCAGTAACGCCTGCTACGTCTGCGACTTCTCGCTGTGTCCTTTTCTCACCGTGTATCAAAGCAGATACGTACAGAGCAGCTGCTGCTATGCCTGTTGGACCACGACCGGATGTAAGCTCAGCTTTCTGTGCTTTTTCCAGGATCTCGACTGCTTTTGACTGTGTCTCAGCAGAAAGTCTTAGAGATGAGCTGAACCTTGCGATGTAATCTGCAGGGTTTGAAGGTAGTATTGTGATGCCAAGCTCGCGAGTCACGAATCTATAAGTACGGCCGACTTCTTTCTTTTCTATATTAGAAGCTTCAGAAAGTTCATCAAGTGTTCGAGGTACTTCATGCCTTCTGCATGCTGCATATAATGAACCAGCAACTACAGATTCCATACTTCTTCCTCTTACAAGCCCTCTCTGGACTGCTAGGGTATATATCCTTGCAGCCTCTTCCTCTACTGATTTAGGCAGTTTGAGGTATGAACTGACTCTTTTGAGTTCAGCAAGTGCCAGCTTCAGGTTTCTTTCAATTGCAGTGCTTATCCTGTACTGCCACTTTCTGAGTCTGAAGAACTTGTTTTTGTCTTTAGAACCTAGTTTGTAAAGATCAGCTTTCTGTCCGACTTCTGTTCCGAGGCCCTGATCGTACTGGGTGTACGTCATTGGAGCGCCAGTTCGCCTTTTGCTCTCACCATCATCACTATCGAAGTCTCTCCATTCCTGCGTGAAGTCTACCATCTTCTCTTCGACGACAAGGCCGCAGTCTTTACAGATGACTTCTCCTTTGTCTTTGTTTATGAAGAGGTTTATGCCTCCGCATTCTGGACATTTCTTGATATATTCTTGAGTCATTTTTCCACCTAATAATCGTGATTTTAAGATAGGACAACGTGATTGTCCGACTCTTTTTATTGCCCACCCCAACTTTTGCGAAAAAGATTTAAACACTTTTGATTCGGAATATACTGGTTACTACAATAAATTTAAATATAGTAATTCTTAACCATATATAAATATTTCTGTTTTGCGTAAGCCTTATAAATCTTTCCTGTCGCCAGAAAGGAGGTCAAATAACTGAGATAAAAGAAATTAAAGTCAAAGAAAGCGATTATTTCGCTTGTCTGGAGTGTGGGTGCGAGCTAAGGTTCACAATAGATACAAAAAATGTTTAATGTCCTAAATGCAAGTGTATATTCCTTTAAATATAAGAAAAAGTCAGCTAATCAAGGATACGCACCTATTTACACTGGTTTATAGTATATACTTGAAATAGTTGATGATCAGTTCTAAAAGTACGTAATAAGTCTACTGCATAAAGTGAATATATGCCGCCTAGCGCAGTTATTGAGGGTTTATTCGGATTTCACAATCGCACGGTTTAGAATTTGGCGGATTATTTTGACGGAGCGCGGCATATATTCACAGTCAGACTAACTTATTACGTTCTTCTAAAAGATAACTTTTTAAACAGAAATCTTAACCGCATATCTAATGCCGCGGTGGCACAATCTGGTACTGCGCTGGTCTTGAAACTTCGACCTTTGGGCGACTGCTCGAAAGCGAAGCATTAGCGAACCAGTTTCCTAACGGATATCCCGGTTCAAATCCGGGCCGCGGCGTTTTTTTACTAACTAAACGCCTTCCTTTGTGGCCACAAATGTGTCTACAAGGCTTGCAAGCAGGATTTCAAGCGTTTGGTTATGCAGATTGACGAGCTTGATTGCTCAAAAGCCACAAGGGCAGATTATCGGAGGTCTTTGAAGCAGTTTATGGCTTGGTATGAGGATGATAGGTTTCTTTCAGAAAATCATAAGATTAGAGAAGAGACTCGGAAATTATACAAGTACATTTCTATGTCTTATAAGAAGGATGAAATTGACCCTGCTGAGGTTATCACGGATGATGACAAGGACTTGCTTATAGAGAAAGGTTGTATTAACAATCAGGAGCGCGGCATATATTTGCAGTCTAGCTGACTTATTACATACGAATAATCCATAAATACTTATTTCAGCATCTTTTTATTTTTAAAATGTATTTCTTTTGCATTCTTTTGAGTAACAACTTTTTCTCCAAGCCTTTTTTCAATTCTATCTTTAGCAACTTTTGCAGTTTTTCCGCCCTCTCTTGCAATTTCTTTGCTTTTGTGAAGAGTTTCAGGATTTTCTTTTTCAGAGATCTCCTTTGTTGTTGCTTCTGCGAGCATATTAAGGATAAGCTCGATATTAGTCATGTTATCTCTTAAGTTTTCTTTTTTTAATCCTTTGAACTGTTTATAATCTTTGACTGTCTTTCCAGCCCATGCTTTTGTAATCTCATTTGTAAGGATTGCAAAATCTTCCTGTTTTTTAATACCTATCCGATTCCATTCATCAGTTAATTGTTTTCTAACTTCAATTGTTTTAAGTCTCTGATTTATCCAATCTTCAGAATATCCTTTTTGAAGATAATTTCGCATTGCTCTATCTATTGATAACTCGGGGTCTTCAGTTTCATCAATCCTTTCCCTTCCAACCCTTGCAAGCCACATCTTAAAAGGCTCAGCCTTTTTTGAAGGAATAGACTGGATAAGTCTCAGTAATTGTTCAGTATCTGCAACATCTGTAAGCCTTAATTTGCCATCTTCAGCAGGTAATTTCAACTGGTTACAATCTGTAACCGTTTGGTTTCCCTCATCTTTAAGTCTGTGTTTAAGGACTTTCCAGTAATTTCTTGCACCCTGAAAGTCATTATTGGTTAGTATTGCTACTACATCAACTATTGAGAAGAACCATTTCTCTATATCAGAATCCCACTCTACACGGATTTTCTTATTGTTGAATAGTTTTATTGCGTTTGTCATTTAAGAAATATTTTTCCCTTATTTAACCAATAAATAACATTTGAAAAAATTTCATTTGCCTTGCTCCAAAAGGTCAAGCCCTTCTTTAGCGGCTGCTTTCTGTTTGGCAGACAACTTTATTTTAGAACAAAGACGTTCCACAGTTCTTGGATTGAAAAGCTCTTTTTTCATAAAATAAACACCTCAGGAGATAAACCCCATAACACAAGAAAAAGGTCTTTTCCTTATAAATATTGCCTTAGAACGTATGTAATAAGTCTGCTGTATAAAGTGAATATGTGCTGCCTAGCACGGTTATGGGAAATTTTATTCAGATTTCACAATTACAAGGTTCAGAATTTGGTAAATTATTCAGACGGAGCGCAGCATATATTCGCTACCTAGCTGCCTTATTACATAAAAAATAAAAAATATTTTTAAATTATCAGGTCAATTCAAAGTTTTTGTACTTTTAACAATTGGCATGGGTTGTAAGGTATTTGGTCCTGTCTTTTGTAATATTGGTTCGGTTGTTGTAGTGTCTTCTGAAGAATTTAGTATATTTGTATCCACATATTTTGATGCTGTGGTATCGTCAGGATTTTTAACAGATAAACTACTTATTCTGTGCAAATCCCAAAAATCATCATCGACTGATTCACCGCCACATAATACTGTGATATCAAAATCTTCTAAAGTTTCTTCTTCATCAAATGTTTGTCTCACTTGAACAAAACAATCCTCAATATTTTCGTGTTCGCTACAATCCAAATAAATTCTTATGTGTCCATCATCACTTTCAATTGTTCTTGAAGCTCTACAATCACTGGGAACTCCATATTCGTATATGTTGGTTGCATAATCATGCGCATCTGATCTTAGTATGCTTTCACTTTCTTCTGGTTCGCAGTCTGGAATTTCAAACTGTCGTTCTAAGGTTTCTATTCCTTCACAAATAAGGTGGGTGCTTACCAAATCATCAGAAAATAAAATTTTATAGTCGCATTCATGTATGAAACCAACACAATTATTCATTACAACTTCAGTTTGAGTTCTATAATTTGTTACGTTTAAAACATCGCAATATCTGACGATTGTTCTTAAATGGTTCAAATAACCTTCGGCAAAATTTCTTTCGCAATCAGCAGATCTTAATAATAATGATTCATCATCTAAACCAGCAAATATTCCTGAAAAATCTTCTTCAGGTGTGGGGATTAGATTGTTTGCAGGAACTAATCCTGAATCATCAATAATTGCAGATTCTCTTGGTGTGGTGGCGGGAGGATTTTCTTCAAAATGTCCGTCATCACCGATGTTAAGACAATTTATGTCATTGACGGGAATTGTGCAGGTATCGGTTGTGTCATCTGAACTTGTCCAACCATATCTGCCAGAAGATAACTGACAACAAATTTCACCATCTTGCTGCAAACAATATCTTCTATCAAGACAATCGCCTGTGCATTCTGAGATTTCAATGAACCCATAATCATTAAAGGTTGTTCTGGTAGAGCCGGTTCTAATATTGTAACTATTTACTTTGCAACAACACTCATTTGGTCTTGGTTCTCTGTGCAGATCATCGCAAACATCAGGCGGGATTAAATTCATAGAATTACAATCAACTGGTCTGCAATACTCATATTCTGCCATACATTCTTCAAACGTGTCTGTGCAATGAATCTCCTGACTGTCTGATTGGCAAATGTAAACTTTACAGCAAGAATCTCCAACAAAATAACCTGAACCGTATTCTTCTTCAAAATTTAAAGAATCATCATTGGAGTTGTATGGATCTATTATGTCGTCTGTATTGATGCGTTCCTGTTCAATTTCTCGTAAAACTCTTTGTTGAGCTACAACTTCCGGACTTCTTCCAGTAAAAAATGCTTTTATTTTATCAAAAAAAATAATATCTACTTTTTGATTTGTTTCCTCGTCAGTTAAACCTTGATTTGGTGCTGCAAATACCAAAAAAGCAAACATTGAAGAAATTAAAATCAGGCTGATTAAAACAAATGATGTTTTGATAATTTTTGATTTCATATTGTTAACCTCGTATTGTTGTAAGTATATTAAATTTTTATATTTTTTATACTTTGATCGGGAATGCTCTATCATTTTTTGAGCTGTTCATGGTCAAAACCTTGAAGTTCGGGTAGGGGACTGGGTCATTTCAGCTATCTTGTCATCTATTCTCATACACTATATATTATTCTTCCACTCTTTAATATTTCTTTCCTGATTTTTTCCGGAAGAGTTCCGATAACCTGGATATCGACGAGATTATGAACTTTTCCCGTCACTCTTTTTCGGAATATTGTCGCTTCTTTCTTATCAACACTGCTAATATCGACAGCGATATCTATATCTGATCTCAAAGTTCTGGAATTGTCCACAGAAGAACCATAAATGATTATTTTCTTGATTTTTTTTGAATCTTTATCGCTGAGTATGATATCTTTTGTTTCGGTAATTATCTTACTTACTTCAGCACCTTTCCGAAGATTAAACGAATCGTCAAATCGAGAAATACTCTTGATGAAATCAAGTTTCTTCCGGATATCTCGTGACAACCGGTTTTTCTCAGACTGTGTCAATGCAACACCCATCAGCTGTTTCTCGATTATCTTGAGCTCTCGCTGACCAAACACTTTGCGGGCTTCAGGAGTTCCTAACTCTTTTATTAAAGACATGAAATAACCACCATTTAGGTTATAATAACCATTATTTAGGTTATATTTAAACCTGTCGAAATCTGTAAATTTGTCCTCCCAAACCTTTAAGAACCCAAAAACAACAATAGTTCACATGGGTTTGAGAGATGTAATCATTTCAGCACTTACAGTAGCAGCTTTAGCTCTTCCTTCTTGTCGTTACCAGAACATGCAAGCCACTAATGCAGACAATCAATCAACTCCGTATTATGATCTTGAATGTCATCTCGAAGCAGGTTATGCTCTTGACTTCCAGCAGGATGTCGCGTTCTCTTTCAGTCCGTATGGTTGTTCTTGCAACCCGCGGATGTCATACGCGGTCGGTACGGATGGTGGACTAGGATTAGAACGCAGGTTCGAGCTTGACTTTGAGCTTAGTGCTTCAGGTGATACACATGTTCATGCTATATCTGGTTCGGTCGAAGGTCCTGAGCATATTTTGATGTATAGCCAGTCCAATCCTGAAGCTACGATGCAGGCTATACCTATACAATGTGGAACAACAGAAGAGCAAGGGATAAGAGCGCGTATGATTTCTATGTGGTCTGCTCTCTGGCCTCTGTTCTACGACGAGAGCAGGTCAGATGGTGGCCTTATTATGGATCACATGTTTCGTGTTTGTGTGGAGGATGATATAATGCACCAAGCAGAGTTGGTCCGCGAAGAGAACTTCATAATAATCAGAGAGTATTAGTTCTTCCTGTCTATATGTTCTTCCTTAAACCTAACACCTTTCATAACAAATTCTAAGAATACCGCGGCATCCTTTTCAGAAAGTCCAAACTTCTCAGCAAAATCCTTAGTACTCACTGTTCCAGAAGTAAGATAGTGCGCAACTTTTTCAGCCTGGTCAGGATCATCCAGTTTATACTCTTTTATCACGCGTGCAAATTCTTTGTAATGTTCTTCTATGTTCATTGTTTGCTTGCCTGCATTGATTTCAACTTCTCAGCTATCTGACTTACAACATCTGCCATGAATGTCTCGACGTCAGGTGCCTGTTCATTTGCATCAACAACTAACACAGGGCAGTTAACATGGGATGTCACGAATTCTTCATACAATTCATCTAATTTAGAAAGATACGACTCTTTGATCAATGTCTCTCCGCCTCTGCTTCTCTCAGTTATCCGTGTCAATAGTGAATGTATGTCTGCTTTAAGATAAACTAATAGGTCAGGTTCTTTTGCATCTTTGGTCATGAGATTAAACGTTTTTTCATATGTCTCGAACTCAGCTACTGACATATTACCTAGTAACTTTTGTGCCATTCCAAATATATAGTAATCTTCTTTAAGCGTACGGTCTTCAAGTACGATGCCGTTGAACTTGTTGACTTGTTTCTGTTTCTCGACGCGTGCGTTCAAGAATTCTATTTGTGCAAGGAAGGCATGTTTGACCGGATCTTTGTAGAACTCTTCGAGGACTGATTGGTTTATGATTTCCTTGAAGTGCGTCACTCCAGATCCTGTGCCCAGAGCAGACAGCAGAATCTGACTGTGATGTTCTTGAGAAGCAGTTTCGACAAGTGTTGACTTGCCGACTCCGATATTGCCTATTATTCCTATACGAAAATTTACCATGTGAAAGACCTCTTTTTTTTCAGTAGTTGAACTTTATTCCGTTAGTCAGCATGCTCTGTTCTATAGGTGTATTGTCTGATCTCTGTCTGAATCCTATTTTTTTGAGTTTCTGTGCTATCTCGCATATCACTGTAGTATGATATGAAGGGTGCTCAAACATGTCGGTCTCTGCATTTATCGCAATTTTATGGTGTGGATATTCATCGAATAGTTTGTCGTAATTGTCGTTCAGTTTCTGGAGGTATTCTGTGGAGATGGTCTTCTCTTCATCACGGCCTCTTTTCATTATCCTTTTTTTCAGGACTTCAACATCATTGATTTTTAGGTATACTAGAAGTGTTGGTGGTTCGAAGCTCTTGCATATCTCTTTGTATGTCTGGTCATACACGTAGTATTCAAGTTCGTGCATGTTGCCCATTTCGAAGTTGGTGTCACCGAATACTTTCTTGTCTTCAAATATTGTCCTATCTTCTACAGCAAGTCCTGGGAAGTCCCTTATCCTCTTCAATGTTGCAAGCCGTAAGGTG
>CAZXTQ010000024.1:0-1380 GCA_964643595.1 uncultured Methanosarcinales archaeon | reverse complement strand
AAAATACATCTGTGATGCAAATGCCCATCTTTTCTTGTCTTTGTAGAACTCTCCCATGAGTCTTCTTTCTGGCATCTCTTGGAATGTTTTTACACCTTCACTCATCTTAAGAAAGCTGAGAATCAGTGATCTGTTTGGCTCTTTCAATACCTGCTGTGTGAACTCTGTCTTTCCGACGCCTATATTGCCAGCAAATGCTAAGTGTATTTCAGCCATGTATGACCCCCTTTGTGATGTTAGAGGGTGGAATGATTTATTTAAGCTTTTTGATGGTGTTGACCATAGCTTTTATATATCAGAGCTCCTTTAAAAGTATCGTGAAGTATCATCAATCAAAGGAGGCGATTATATGAAGCGTTTGTTCACTATCTTGACAATTCTATTATTTATCTTAGCAGTTGGTTGCGCTAAGGAAGTTGTTGTTCCTGAGGAACCTGCTCCGGCATCTGTCGCTGACCCTACTGAAGCTGTTGCGCAGGAGCCTGAAGTTGTCCCGGAACCAGAGCCTGAACCAGAGCCAGAAACAGGACTTGCTCCTGGTTCGGAAGTTGATTCAGAGTATGATGTTGTTGTTCAGCCAGAAGAGAATGCGGATACTTTGGGTAACCGTATTGAAGGTACTGAAGTAGAGTCTGTTGAAGAACATGTTTCCGAAGACGTATTCGAGATCAAGCTCAATTCTGATAAGACTATGAGCGAGACTGAAAAAACTGTTAAAGCAGGGACAACTCTTGCATGGAAGAATTATGATACTGGTTGGCCGCATGTTCTTGCTGTGGAGTCTGGCAGTGGCTGGGATACTGTGCGTCACGCAAAGTCTGAACAGATCCTTGACGGAGGTGTTTTCGAGTACACTTTCGAGGATAAAGGAGAATTCCTTGTCCGTGATCTTTTTTCAGGCAAGATGAGGATGACTGTCACTGTTGAATAATTTTTTATATTTGTTTAGCTCAATAATGGCAGCACTGCCAATAACAACTAAACAAATACGTTTATTTTTTTAACAATTATTGTAAATATTGGAAGTGCGACCTAACCGCGCTTAGTAGTTGAAGAACAAATGTGTCTGCCAGGTCTTAGAGCCTATAAACTCTGAATCATATTTTCTGCTAAGCAAGTAAAGGCAATTAGGAACAAAAGTTCGACTTGCTTGTTTATGTATATAATCATTGTCAAAATCGTATTTGTTACCGCCCCTTATTTGACGAAAAATACTTGTTTTTCAGGATGCTTGCCGTCGGAGATCGCTGTACGCGCAGACATTTTAGGCGAGAAATGGTATGTAATAAGTCTGCAGCATAAAGTGAATATATGCCGCCTAGCGCAGCCATGAAATATTTGCTTGCAAATATTTAAGGGCACCAAAGACTCTAGCGAAGT
>CAZXTQ010000023.1:6120-17258 GCA_964643595.1 uncultured Methanosarcinales archaeon | reverse complement strand
CTGAAGAAAAGCCTTGGTGCAGTCAGATGGGCACAGCAGAAAGTCATATTCTTTTCAGACCAGTATGGAAAGAAGATCGGGAGGTGTGGTGAGTTTAACCGAATGACCGGGTATGCGCGAGAATATTATGGCAGGATAGGATCTGTCATGAAACAGATAAAAAGACAGTTAGAATATCTTGAAGAGTCCCGCAAAGCCATGAAAGATTTTCCGTCGATAAAACAGAACCTATTCACTCTTTGCATTGCAGGATTTCCTAATGTCGGCAAGACAACATTACTTTCAAAATTGACTGGCAGCACACCTGAGATAGCCAATTATGCATTCACTACAAAGAAACTAAATGTGGGGTATGTAACAATCGGAAATAGGAAAGTCCAGTTCATTGATACTCCAGGAACACTAGACAGGTTCGAAAGGATGAATCCTATAGAGAAACAAGCATATCTTTCTATGAAGTACTGTGCAGATGCTGTGGTGTTTGTGTTTGATGTTAGTGATCAGACATACGGCAAAGAAAAGCAGAAGAAACTACTGGCTACAGTAAAAAGATTCGGTAAAGAGGTATTTGTTTACCTAAGTAAGACTGATATAGCCACTTCTGATGTTGTTTTCAAGCCGGCAGGGTCAGTAAATTCACCAGAAGCATTGAAAAAGAAGATTTCTGTCATTATGAACGATTGACTTTTTTTAAAAATTTGTTTAGCTTAATACTAGGGCGCTGTCACGCTGTGACGGAAGCATTGCTAGAAATAGTTAAACAAATATAAAAAACGTACAAAAACCGTCTAATCCTTTTTTCTTTATAAATCGCCAAAATATTTAAAAAAGAGTCTTTGTTTGGCAATTACGGGTTTAAGGGGTGATAAAGAGTTTTTAGAGCTTATTAGGGTCTAAATTAAGCTTTTTTGCTTTTCGGGGTTTTTAAATCTCTTTTAAACTATTAAAAGGGTTGTAAAATCTATGTGGTGTTCTGCAAATTTGGTAGAAACTGACTAGTTTTTACTCCTCAATAGTAATGTTTAAATATCTGAACATTATATCAAAGCTTGAGCAAGGGATAAAAACCCTATTTAATCAGTATGAATAGTGTGCCCCTAAGGAGTACATTCAATGGGAAAAACAAATAATTCAGGGGAGTCAAGTAATTCTGCTAGAAGATGGGCTGGTGTTGATAGGGAAATATTTCAAGAGAGAGACACTATTCAAGTCCCTGAAGCACCCTATGTTTTCTCAGAAAATAACCTTTTTGTCGTAGCAGGACCTACGGGTGGTGGAAAGTCTACATTATCCGAACGTCTTGTACCTCTTACTACTGATATACAGTTCATATATAAGGATCAGACAAGACCTCAGAGATCTGTTGTTGACAGCGGTCGCAATTCAATCAGCGGAGCTGAATTTACAAGACGGAGCAAAAGGAATATCTATGCTTTTGAATATGAAACAAGGTATCCTGATGAAACAGGAAATGTTAGGCGTGTCCAATATGGCATCCCTCAAGAAGAACTTCTAAATAAATTATCTATTGGAGATTGTGTGCTTACCCTGACTGATCCTAGCTCATTTGATGCACTGTTCAAGACTGATGCGTTTGAGACTGTTACAGGACTTGCAAACATAATACCAATAATTGTTACAACAGAATCTGAGAATGACCTTATCGCCCGTCTACGTGGAAGATCTGTTGATGAGGATGAACGAGAGAGACGTCTTTTACAGGTTCCAGACCAATGGGGTTTTTTTGCAAAGACTCTTCAGACAGCACCTCACGTAATAATCAATAACACTCCTAGCACTCTAAGACAGATTGGCTTTGATGATACTATAACTCCTGAAGCAAGATCAGATACTATTATGGCTATAGATGAAGCAGTCAGTAAGTTTGCAGGTATAGTCAATTTCTATAAGCATATGAGAAAATATCAGCCAGTTCTTTCTGATTCTGATTTTGATATCCATGATGTCTACCTTAATTGGGTTTCAGCTCAGCACTTTGGGACAACTTACAGGTCTGTCCAGAAAGCAATCGAGGATGGCAGGAATATAGGGCTAAAAGGTCACAAGGAACTCGTCGACAGGATTAAAGGAGAGACGCGTTATTCAGCACAGGTAGATGATCTTTTCTCCCGGCTTGCAGTAGTAGGAGTTTCTGAGTCAGACAATGGGGTTGTGTCTTTAAGATTCAATGATGTTGTTGAGACTGGAAACACTCAGGGTGGAAAAGAGATATTCGAGAAGATACTTTCTCAATATGGTTTTTGGAATAAGTGCGGTACCCGAAGATTTGCGCTGACAGATAGGTTAGCTGTTTATGATAGCAGGTCATCACATTATGCACTTGATATGGTGCTTGTCAAAGATAAAAAGTAATTCTTGTTTTAGTTATGTTTTCTTTATTTCACAGGATCTATGCCCATTCTAACTTCGGTGATAGATACTAGTATATCCAGGATGTGCAAAGCATTCCTCATGATCAATGCTTGTTCTAAAGTAACTTTCTTTATTGCTAACTTGAAACCTGCTTTTGCTGCATGTCTTGTGTCATAGAAAGCTGCAACCTTCTTAGGATCGAATTTATAAAAAAGATCGTGATATTGACTGAAAGCTTCAGCAATCTGAAACATCACTTTCTTGGACTTATCATTAAACTTTGGCGACTTCATGCTCAAAGTTTCCCTTGCGACCCATTTAAGGATATCTGTAATTTCTTCCAGCGACGCTACAATCTGGTAATATGAAGTCATGTCGCTCATAGTGCTATGGCCTTTCTTGTTAAGCAGTCTTAACGAATAGCTGATGAACTTAGTTATGTTATCATGTCTTTCTTCGAGGGTCTCTAGCTGAGATGTGTTACCTGTACTGATTCCGTTGTTCAACTCATCGAATGCATCTTTTAGGAGTATGAAAACTCTTCTAAGGATGTTGCTGAAATCTTTTGTAGACGCTTCAGATATAGACTTTACAAGACACGATGTCTCTTTCTGTTGGATTACTTCAACACCGACCAGACGTGAAATCTCCTCGTGGACTATTGAACTTATCTTTTGGGTCTTACCCGTTCTCAGGTGAGTTGATTCAGGTTTATTGTATCTTATGTCGATAGAATCATATCCTTTACGGTACGTGCTTCTTAAGTAAAATATTATTGTTGAACGATCCATATCACTTACATCCAGAATTTTGTTGGCGAGTTCAATCGTCGAGTCTGTACTAACTATGACTTTATTACCCTGTTCCTGTATATCTAACTCTTCTCCTTTCTTGACATTGTTTTTGACAATCCAACTTTTAGGCAGAGAGACCAGACAAGTAGAACCTGCTATCTGTATGACTTTTCGTTTAATTTTGATTACCCCCAATGAACTGATTTTTGTGTTGAATATAAAAAAACTTTGTAATTTGTTTAAAAACTAAATTATTTTATAATCTATATAAAATATAAAGCAAAGTTATATATAAAACTTTTGACTCTATAGTACTATACATTATTAGTGCAAGGTCTATATGGGGGGATGCTTAATGCAAGAGCTAGAACCTAATGTCAGGACTTTCAAGTGGGTGGATGAAGAATGGCTCGAAGAGCCTAGATTCGATGATATCGATGTCGCAGAATTCGACGATGAAGAATACATAGAACATTACGGAGACCACAAAGGAGCTGCTTTTATTCGCGGATTCAGGCGTATGAATTAAAATTATATAATTTATATAGGAAATACATAAATATTAAATGTGGTTTCGCTTTTATATCCTGTTTATGAGAAGACATCTCTCAACACCTGGATGCAGTGACCATAATGCTTCTCCTTGCTCGGTCACTGTATCCTCTATTTTTTAATTGATACTCTCTAGGCAGGAGTAGTTATGGTTGTTTTTGTGGTAGGCTCTGAACGTAGTGAAGTGCCTGCTTTGGTCAAGCTTTTCTAAAAAGATTGCTGAACTCCGTCACTGTATCCTCTATTTTTTAATGGTGAGCGTAGCGAGCCTTGGGGTTTAATTTCCCGACCTTCAGGTCAGGGAGTAAGTCATTTATTTAAAGGGAAAGATTTATAAGTCACAATGGGTCACCAATTAACTATGGATAACAAAAAAAGAGTTTCACTAACTATATTCATCATCATTATATCTGCGTATATGGTTTCAGGATATGGTATTCAAGATCTTAGTACAGAAGGAATAAAGATAACAGAAGCTTACCTGCTGGATTCTGATAAAAGAATAATATCTGATGTATTTGATGAAGTCAGTGCAAGGGATGGCGAGCTTTCACAGAAAGTATATCATGGAGAATATGTGCGGGTGAATTTTGAGCAAGCTCTTGATAGCACCAAAGATATCAAAGTCTATGCAGAGAATCCTGAACAATCTGATACCTATATAGAACTTTATCTCCCTGGCAGCGAAACAAAACTCATGGCTTTTCCTTTGATACATAGTGGTTCATCCTACAAGATACATCTACTATCTATGGACGGTTTGCATGACACTTTCGATCTTAAGGTTGTGAATAAGGATGATGATGAAGACTCTTACCTAAAGTTCGACCTCATAATTGACCCAACTGCAGAGCCAGGAGGTGCGGTAGAGTTGAGGGCGCAGAGCTGTAATGAAATCGATGGTGCAGGTTCTTCATATGACGAGTCATGTGACGGTACATACCCTGCAGCCTGTAATTCAGACAGGTTGAGTTGTAATGATGGGACTGTAGAACAACAGTCTACAAGTTCGGGTGGTTGGACAGGGGTTAAGATAGAAACATACAATTCTGCTGTTTCAGATTGTTCAAGCATATCTACTGTTAACCTTTGCTATGAACACTGGAATTCCGGCCAACCTTTCTCTGCAGGCGATGAATCATGCGAGATACGTGTGGACAACGATGGTGATGACAGCTGGGTTTCCATAAGTTCCACATGCCCTGGCACAACAGCAAATCCGGGTGTCACTTGTACTGATGTCTCTTCTGATGAGGCTTGGGATTGTTCCAATTTTTTTGGTTCTTCAGGCACAAGAGCAACAGCTGCAACCTACATCAGTTCAGGAAGTCACATGCCCACTCACAATGAAGACGCCCTATATTTCAGCGTCGACTACTCAACATCAGGAGGTGGTTCTTCAGGTGTACCTGAGTTCTCCACAATGACTATGATGCTATCGATGATACTGGTCTGCAGCGGAATGTTTGTTATGAGAAAAAGATACCTGTGAGAATAATGAGATCTTTTTCTAAGCTGAATAGATATTTCAACTACTTTAAGAAAAATAGAAACCTTATCATAAGATTATCACTTTTTGCATTTCTGATATATGTTGCCGTCCCGTTTTTGATAGGACTCATAAAAGGCGGAAGAAGATTCTACATACAATACAATTTCTACAGTTTCATACCGTTCACCTTGTGCCTGATCATAATTTTCGCAGTGTTCAACAGGAAACACCTGAGAAAATACAAAGACAATGTCCATCTCAAACAAACACTTATATTCATCATTTTTTCCATAGCTGCGTTCACAGGATACTTTTTGGTTAGATTTAGAATACAATATACGCTGACAAATTACACGACATTTATTATGATCGCAGGATTGCTTTACCTGACCGCATCGGTCTTTCTTGCCCTTGCGATATTTGGAATATCTTTATTCAAGAATACCTGGAAATCAATCCTTATACTCGCGATTGTAACATATATCTTCGTTGTATTTACTACACTACTCCATAGATCAGGAACATTGCTCTCATATGGGATATCAAAAATATCCTACTATATCTTATGGTTAATTTCACCAAGCACTTCTCTTGAACTTGTTTCAGGAGCCCCTGTGTTGGGGCTGCATGATTTTGTGGTGAAAATTGGCCTTCCATGTTCAGGAGTTGATGGGATAAGCATATTCACAGGATTATTTATACTGGTATCCGTATATTCTTTGCCAAGAATAAGCTGGAAAATGGTTTTGGTAGTATATTTAATAGGCATTATAGGTGTGTACATACTGAACATCATAAGGGTCGTAATCATAATCCTATTAGGACAAGTTTACCCAGAATTCGCAATAGGCATCTTTCACTCTCAAGCAGGATGGCTCCTGTTCACAGTTTTTGTACTCATACTTATATACTATACATATCCCCACATGTTGAAAAACACTAAACACTCAGAAACTAAATAAAATTGCTGTATCATCCACTTTAGTTGTAATTGTGTAGATAAGACTTTTTTCTATGTACTGCTCGATTCTTTTTCTTGATCACTAACCACGCAATTGTCCGACTTAAGGTTTTTTATGATAGCTACGCTAGGAGGTGGCAGTACTCTTTCTAGAGAACAAGGTGTGTTTCTTACTTCTTGACATGAATAGTCTGTGTAGGGAATGCTATGCCAATCTTCTTTTTGTAAAATGCGTTGTAGATTCTTATCATCGCTTCTTCTTTCTTAGGGTAGACTTTGGATATATCATCTACCCAGATCATCACTTTTATTGTAAGAGAGAAATCACCCATCTCAAGGAATATCGCACTCGGTTCAGGGTCTTTCAGAATATCTTTCATACCTTTCAAAGATTCCAATGCAACCTTTTTTGCCTTTTCAGGATCTTCGCCATATTCAATACCAACATTGATATTTACTCGCGCACTAAGGTCTGGTTGGTTGAAGTTCTGGATAGTCATATTTGACAGCTTACCATTAGGAACTATGATGACTTCATTATCATAAGTCTTGATTCTTGTCGCTCTTATTGCAATATCATAGACAGTGCCGATTGTACCATCCTCTAACTTGATCTTATCGCCTACGTGTAAAGTCTTATCTATAATAAGAGATACGCCTCCGAAAATGTTTGAAAGAGAATCCTTGACTGCAAAACCGATAGCAATACCTGCAATGCCTACTCCTGCAAGAAGACCTGCAACGTTCACGCCCCAAATATCAAGCACCATTATAGCTACTATTATGAGAACTGCAACTCTTGTTGTGCGTCTGAACAAAGGAATCAGCGCATCATCCATAGTGGACTTTGTCTTCCTTGCTACCTTCTGACCCCAATGATTTATCATGACAACAAGTATTGCAATCAGGACGATAGCAACACCGATGTAAATCAGAGATGTTGTTGCGTTTTCCATGAATCTGGCTATACCATTCTGGAGATTCAGATAATCCAGCGCAATCTTTGCACCTACAAATATCAACAGCCAACTTATTGGACCACTTGTTTTCTCAAGTAGATGATCATCAAATTTTGTTTTGGTCTTGGAAGTTAAAGCGATTAAACCTTTAGCTATAAGATACACAAAAAGTCTTGACAATATGAAAAAACCCAGAAATATTATGATTGCAAACAAGTAATCGTTATGCAGATATGCAGGAAGGTAAAGCGTAAGCATCTCTTTAATCATCGTATTGTTGCAGGATGAAAGGGAGTATAAAAAGTATTGGGATTATTGAGGGGTAGTGATAAAAAATTACAGGGGTTAATATCCTACAACTACCACGCTTCAACAGATTATATTGCAGTGGCTATGTAGTAATATATTATCAAGAAGATTATTTACTGAGCAACCTTTCTTTCAACAACATCAACAGTAGTTCCGAATGGCATTTTTGAACCAGCACGTCTCAGTGCATCTTTTGCAACATCAATGTGTTGCTTGTTGACATTTATCTCAAAGACAACCTGACCTTTTTTGATCTGAGCAGCAATACCGATAGGCTTACCAAAAGAGCATTTCATACCAGTACTCATACGATCTGCTCCTGCACCAGATGCAAGTGGATTCTCTCTTAGAATATGATGTGGGAAGGGTTTAATCTTGAATAGCCAACCAGTCTTACCAATCTTCTTTTGAAGAAGTCTGTTACTGGTCTGCCTTGCAGCTTCCATTGCATTATCTCTTATCTGCATATGTGCTTTGGATTTGAGCTGAACAGAATACGGGAACGTCTTAGTGAGTTCTCCCATGTCAAACCTGACAATCCTACAGTTAGGACGAGCTCTAACGTATGATTTCGTCCTGAATTTACTAATACGAGTGTAAGGTCGCTCTATTGAACGATACGCTGCGAATTTTCTTAATCTAGCCATTTTGAACCGTTTATAGAGTATCTAAAGGGGGTTTATAAAGTTATCGGAGAAAGTAGATAAATGGGCTCAAGTTGAAATTGGTTATGGCAAAGAAGTTTATAACTGACTATGATGAATTCATCATAACTATAATGGATGAAGTACAAGCAGGTGTAACTTACAGACTTGATACTGAAGTAGGTCTTGGTACTCGTGACAGGGGCGATCCAGGATTCTATAATTGCACTGAAAAACAAAGACTATTCCAGCAAAGCAATGATGTGCCTGTTGTACAATACTTCAAAAAGGGATTATATTTTGACACAGCACAGGAAGCAGCAGACCATGAACAGGAAGTGCTTGGCTTCACGATAGACAGACTGGTAAAAGAAGCTGAAATCGCTAACATGAAACTTAAACATCAGAATCTGAGAAATCTAACTTTTGAAAGACAAGAATAAAAACACCAAATACCCTTTCTCACCAAAACATTTATAAATGAAATTAGTCATTACATTCTTAAATCATATTAATAATAGTCCTTGATGTGGGACATTTCCTATTTTGAGGGTTAAGAGGTGAAACAGCATGAGAAAAAAGAAGGCTAGCTTAAGTCTTTCTATCAACGCAATCGTTATCCTTGTTCTTGCAATCACAATGCTTGGATTAGGACTCGCGTTTACGAAAGGTATGTTTGGAAAGCTATCGAGCAAACTCTCAGTTCCAGAACCGGACATCCCGGCAACAGCAGACGATCCAATAGTACTGCCTACAGAAGAGCTGACAATAACAAAGAACAAACAGTTCGTGTTCTCGGTTAACGTATACAATGATGATTTTACAGGAATAGTTCAGGGTCAACTGAAATGTGAACCGAAAGGTGCTGCAGGAGAACTTATAGTAGACTCTGCAGGACAGGAAATACCTCCTGCTGAAGACAAAGGATTTAAGTTCATCGTAGACAAGACTCAGGTGACACAAGCATCAACAAGAATCTGCACATTAATATTTACAGGATCAGAAGGTGCTAAAGAGACCAAACAGGTCGTTGTGTACATCAAATAAAGGGTGATTCTAAATGGCAGCTAAAAAAATAAAAAAAAGACTGACACAAGACCAGGAATTCCAAGTAATGAAACTTGTGCTGGACAAATTCCTATGGATGGGATTTATCGTGCTCGGCTATGCAGTATACCTGGGAGCAGTGAATGACAACTGGGGACCAGCAATCGCATGGGGAATTTCAGGTGTGATTATTTTGGTATTGTTCATGATGCTGATCGTGAGGGAATACGAAATATTGCGATAAGCATCGCAAATATTTTTCTTTTTTCTTAAAATGAAAATGTTCAACAATAAACGAGGTATAGAACTTTCAATCAATTTCATAGTCATGCTTATCTTAGCAATCGCAGTCTTCGCAGGAGGATTAGTTTTTGCTTCCAAGTTCTTCAGTCATGCACAGACAGTGCGAGGCAATCTTGACGCGCAGACAGAAAAACAGATAGAGAAATTATTGGATAGTGGAAGTCCTGTTGTTTTGCCTATAAGTTCAAAAGACATTAACAAAGCAAAGTTTGCAACATTCGGCGTCGGTGTTCTTGCAGAGTACAATGGAGAATATATTTTGGATGTTCAGTATAGTGGTGACGCATTCAAGAAAGACAAGACAAGGATAACTGCAGATGCAGGAAGTTGGCTCGAAGTACCTGTCACAAACCAGGAATTGAAAAAGAACGATAAAGGCAAGTTCATGATAGGAGTTACAGTACCGAAAGATGCAGAAAGAGGAACATACTTATTCAACGTTAAAGTCGATTACATGGGTAACCCTTCTGCAATTCCTCCAATACAACCAATACAGCCATATGACAATCCATTACAGATGATAGTAAGAGTACCTTAATTCTTTTTTGTATGTAATAAGTTAGCTAGATTGCGAATATATGCCGCGCTCCGTCAAAATAATTCACTAATCTCTAAACCGTGCGATTGTGAAATCTGATTACATCACCAATGACTGCGCTAGGCGGCATATATTCACTTTATGCTGCAGACTTATTACACACTCTTTTTTTGTTACTTGATGGTTGTTAATTATGAGAAGATTTATAAATGGTTGTTTTGTTTATCTTTTTATGAATCTTGTTGAAATACTTACAAAATCAAAAAAAACAGAGATGCTGCGCAGACCAGAACTATGCCTACCTCCACGGATATACTTCTACTTAACACACGAGTGTAACTACACGTGCGACCACTGCTACATCGGATCAGGACCTGGAAAGCAAAATACGCGATTCGAGAAAGAACTTGCACTTAGAACAATCCAAGAATTGAAAGGCGCAGAACTCATAAGTTTTCCCGGAGGCGAACCAACAATGCACCCTGAATTTTTTGATATTGTCGATGCAGCGTTGGACGTTGCTAAAAACGTCGAAGTATTTACCAACGGAAGAAACCTGTTCTTGCTCGAACAAGGAATTGACAGGCTAGCAGGATACGACTCAAGACTGACAGTGTATGTTTCAGCAGACACATTTCACCTAAAGCACAAAGGAGCAGAACAGGCAATACGAAAAGCAACACATAAAGCCCGCGAATGGACTTGTTCTGAACTGCCAAATATATCATTTATCAGTTATGACATTAGCCAAGAAAAGTCTGAAGCGACAGTCACCAGATTAGGTTTGAATGGTCTTGCAGAGACTGGAGTTATATTCGGTAACATAGGCAGGGCTACACACTTAACCGGAGATTTCAGGATACAAGAAGATAAACAAGTATATTATGGAAATATACACATCACTTACTCAGCAGTATGTGCAAGTGAAGAAGCAGTCATAGCATCACACGCTGGAGAAGACCACCCTGGAATAATGGGTATGATAAGTCCTGATAACAAAGATCCTCTGCAGACCACAAAGATATTGAACAATTTTCTGAAACAATACAAATAACCAGTTTAGTTTTTTCTTGTAGTACTGCCCCCGCGCATTGCGTCTCTTTCAACAAGAAATTCCAACAGGGTTGCACTTAAGGAATATTAAGCAATGTTCGCGCAGCGAAAAC
>CAZXTQ010000023.1:0-6110 GCA_964643595.1 uncultured Methanosarcinales archaeon | reverse complement strand
GATAGCAACCAATTATGGTGTAGCCGCGTGGCAGTACTGCCACGATCGAGCTAAACAAATACTTTCTTTGTTGTTTTTGTTGAGAATACTCCTGGTATAACTGTCTTGCACTTAGGACATTTGCCTGCTTTTATTTTGTTTGAAGATACTGTGAAGAATTCATTTCGGTCGATGAGCTTGGTATTACACTTAGAACAGAAAGTATCTTCTGTGCCTTCGAGCTGGATGTTTCCTACGTAAACATACTTTAATCCTGTTTCTTTTGCAATTTCGTAAGCGCGTTTCAGAGTTTCTGGCTCTGTTGGCGGTAAGTGAGTCATCTTATAGTACGGAAAGAATCTTGAGAAGTGAATTGGAGTGTTTGCTCCTAGTTCTTTTTTTATCCATTTACACTCATCTCTTATGTCATCATCGCTGTCGTTTATCTTCGGAAGGATGAGTGTTGTAAGTTCAAGCCAGACTTTCATCTTCTTGGCGAGTATCATCGTCTCGAGAACAGGTTTAAGCTTTCCACTGCAGTATTTTTTGTATATCTCCTCTGTGAACCCTTTCAGATCGATGTTGCACGCGTCGATGTACTTGAACAATTCTTTTGCAGGTTCTTTGTTGATGTAACCGTTAGTTATCATTATGTTTTTCAGGCCGGCCGCTTTTGCCAGTTTTGCGGTGTCAAGCATATACTCATAGAATATAGATGGTTCTACATAAGTGTAAGATATAGATTTACATTTAGCTTTCTTTGCTGCTTTTATGATTTGTTCAGGGGACATCTCGAAGCAGTCAACTTCTTCTGGACCGCGTTGGGAGATTTTCCAATTCTGACACCACATACAATGAAGATTACAACCCTGAGTGGCGATGCTGAAAGTATTCGTGCCTGGCAGGAAATGGAACAAAGGTTTTTTTTCGATCGGGTCGGTACCTGCAGTGCAAGGTAGACCATATACTGTTGTGTAAAGAACGCCTGCTTTGTTTTCTCTCACATTACAGATTCCGCGTTTACCATGTAGAATAATGCAATTATTAGGACAGAGATTGCACTGGACCTTCATCTTTTCCAGATTCTTGTAGAACATTGCTTCTTTCATCTTCAACCTTTTTTTGATAAGATAAGTATGAGGTGTTTTTATATGTTTGGTTAGGTTGTATGTGATAAGTCAGCTAGACTGCGAATATATGCCGCGCTCCGTCAGAATAATTCACAGAGTTCCGAACCGTGCGATTGTGAAATCTGAATAAACTATTCGCTAACTGCGCTAGGCGGCACATATTAACTTCATGTAGCTGACTTATTACATGCGTTAGGTTCTGTTCAGAAAGGAGAGCAATATAGTTTATACAAAAACCTTTTAAACACAGATTCTTTTGCGTATTGTAAGAGGTGAATATTTGTTAAAGCTCAAACGTGAAGTAGGACTCTTTGGAGCAGTCATTTACATTCTCGGAGTGATTATAGGTGCTGGAATCTATGTCATAATCGGAGAAGCCGCAGGCATAGCAGGTAATTCACTTTGGTTATCATTTCTTATTGCAGCATTGATAGCAGGATGCACTGGACTTAGCTACGCGGAACTCAGCTCGACATTCCCCTACGATGCAGCAGAATACGTCTACACAGAACGCGCCTTCAAAGACAAAAGATTCTCATTTGGAATCGGCTGGATGAAGTTAGTAACACACATAGTATCCATAGCTGCAGTAGCTCTCGGCTTTGGAGGATATCTATCAAGACTCACAGGCTGGAACTTTGTATTTTGTGCAGTGTTATTGCTTTTTGTGTTGACACTCATAAACCTTTTCGGACTTAAACAGGCAATGGGACTTGATATGGTGTTGGTCCTCGTAGCTATGCTTGGTCTGTTGTTGTTGATCGGATTCGGAATATCATCTGTTCATGCACCAGAATTCTACATGCCAACTGTAGGAAGCAGTTCAGGAATCATTACAGCAGCAGCGCTAGTCTTCTTCGCATTCCTTGGATTTGAAAATCTTGGTAACCTTGGAGAAGAAGTAAGAGACCCGAAAAAAACATTGCCGCGAGCACTCATAATATCAGTCATAGTTTCGGTTGGTCTCTATATGCTAGTCGCCGTCATTGCTGTGAGTGTAGTCCCATGGGAACAGCTTGGTAATTCATCAGCACCATTATCAGATGTGATGGCAGCTCTTCTTGGACATAAAGCAGGATGGCTAATGGCAATAATGGCATTAGGTGCAACAGGATCCACAGTACTAGGACTTTTGATAGGAACATCAAGGATAATATACGGCATGGCAGAAGAACACACAATACCTTCAATATTCGGAAAAGTCAGTAGGATAAGAAGAGTGCCTTATATTGCGATAATTGTGACATCATTAATATGTATGTTGTGTGTTCTACCTGGAGATATAACTTCAGTAGCATTTCTTACAGATTTTGGTGCATTGTTCATATTCATGATCGTAAATCTGTGTCTTATCGTCTTAAGATATTCTCATGATAATATACCAAGAGGATTTAGGATACCTTTAAACATAGGGAAGTTCCCTATCATACCCGCATTCGGATTAATTTTTTGTGTAGTTTTGTTGTTCAGTTTCAGTAAGAAAGTATTTTTTTGGGGAATAATCATGTTCTTGTCAGGAATCCTAATTTACACTATATTCGGAGAACGTGAACAGAGAAAAGCTGCAAAGCTTTTTGTTGAAAATGCTTTAGACAAAGAAAAATATGCAAAGAAGAGATCTGTGAAAAAGAAAGAACTTCTGATAAAATCAAAAAAGACGTTAATGTCTAAAAAGAAGAAATAATGCAGTAAAGTTTAAATATTCTTATTGAGTGTTTCTAGTTATATGGGGGTATACTTATGAGAACCAATCTGATATTCTGTATTACTATTTTTGTATTATCAATTATGTTATTTGGCTGTTCAGCACAGTCTGATAGTGACTATAAAGAACCTGCAAAATATTCTGGATTTATGGAACTCAAAGCAGGCCAGTGGGCAGAGACTGTCATGAAAGGATCTCAAGGAACTATGAAAATGAGGGTTGAATTGATTGAGAACTCTCCTGATCTTGCAAAGTACCAGATAATAACAGGTGAAGAAGAAGTATCCCAGATATGGTATGATAAGAAAGCAAAAAAAGCAGTTCTTTATGTGCTCGAGTCAGGTGATAATGTTATCTGTGTGGATGTAGATCAGGCACCTATGAGTTATATCACATCAGACGATACAGCTTACCCTGCAGACAAACCCGATATGGAAAGTGGCATCTATACAACTCCAACCGACAAAGAAGTTGTAGTGGGAAAGTTTTTAGGTTCAGCTAATGAAGTTTGGGTCAGTTCAGAAGTGCCTTTTGGCATAGTCAAGATAATACACAATGGTCAGATTACAATGCAGCTCTATGATTTTGGGACTATCGGCGCAAAAAGCTTGATTGATTCTGCTGATGTAGCGAAGTGCAGTGGTGATCCGCTAATAGTAGATGAACAAGTCTCAGAAGAAGTAACTGATTCATGGGAAGATGACTCTGATTTTGTCCAGGCTGATGATTACGATTATGAAGAGTATGTTGAAACAGAATCTGCTTCTGATAATCCCGATATAAGTGCCAGAACTTATGAAGCAGGAACTGGTGATGATGTAAACTTCGAATGCGCTGAGTGCGAGGGCATGCCTCCTATGGCAAAAAATGCGTGTCTAGCTGCTTGTCAGTGATATTTTTTTACTGGAAGAGTGTATTTTTCGAGTGTATCATAGAAGGTTATGCCTGAAAATTCCTGTCTGAGTTTTAGCCAGTCTTTTGTCTGAATTATTTTTGGTAGCTCTTCAAGAGTTGCAAGCTTGACCATGGTGTCGATACTCCCTCTGATATCATCCTTATCAATATCACCTGCAAGTCCGTCAATATTCTCAGAAGGTGTTGAAGAGTATCTTATTACCAAGGTATCAGGACTTATATAATGCGCTGCTTTTGCGACATCACAAGCATTGAAAATAGGATAGTTTGTTCCGTTGTAATTGAATGTGGAATTATCTGTGAATCTATCTCCTGTGATTATGAAATCTCCTTGTCCTGTCTCTGCAAGGTCTAAAGCGCTTATTGGACTGGAACAGAAGTTAACTGGATTATGTAGTTGCGTGTCTGCATGCAATTTTATTGACTTTTCAATGATCTTAAGAACACCTTCATGCATCTGTAGGATAACTAGGTGTGATTTTCCGTTTTTCATAACTTTTAATCATGATTCACGGTTTATAAATTTTTCTATTTGTAACTATTTATGAGTGGTTAATTAGAGGTCTGAGTATGCCTTCAGCTTCAGCGACTTTCCTAAGACGTATGTTTTTTCTCATTTTTTTTAATACCGTATATTCTATCTGCCTGATACGTTCACGAGTAATGTTGAATATTGTGCCAATCTCTTCAAGAGTGTGATTACTGTAATTTCCGATACCGAAACGCATCTCCATTATCTTTCGTTCACGTCTGTTGTTTAGGTTAATCAAAGCTCGCTCTATCTCATCTTTCAATAGGTTGTTTTCGGTATAATCCTCTGGTGATTCCAGATCACTTTCTACGAAATCCAGTATTTGCCCATTCTCTTCACCATCATGACCTGTACACGGAGTGTTGAGTGACTGGATGTAACCTAGTGCAAAATACTTTTTAATTTCGTGCACTCTTCTGATCGGTATTTCAAGATGTTCAGCGATATCCTCATCACTCACATTTGTTTTCCCTGATATCTTTAGGATATATCTTTCTGCACTCCAGAACTTATTCAACAAGTCTGACATGTGTACTGGTAAGCGGATTGTCTTTCCAGTATCTGTAATCGATCTGGCGATGGCTTGTCTGATCCACCAGCTAGAATATGTTGAGAACTTGTAACCTCGCCTGTAATCAAATTTTTCAATTGCTTTCATGAGCCCTATATTTCCTTCCTGGATGAGGTCATGTATCGATAAGCCTCTACCAGTAAATTTTTTGGCAATGCTCACGACGAGCCGAAGGTTGTGCTCTGCAAGATTATTCATAGCATCTATGCGTTCACGTTCTGCAGCGATTAGATTTTCATGATATTTTTTTGCAAATTTAGGCTGTGAGACAATGCCTTCAAGATATGCTTTTGCTATAGGTCTTTTCGGTCGTTGGGTTCTATTTCCTGTCTTGAAATCTTTTAGCTCTTTATTGAAACGATCCACTAACAGGAAATATTCATCCAACCTTGATCTTATATCATCCAAGATGGAATATTTGAATTTCGGATTAAGATAATAATCTCCGAGAATTTTGGTTGTCTGGTGAGCATATTTTTTTATAGACAGTTTTTGTGCAATACTTTCTGCAATCCTCGCGTCTAAAGATGCACTCTCTTCATCAGTTATGTTTTCTTTTTCTTCTTCATCAAGATCCCTTGAGGCAATGATCAATGATTCTATCTTTGCTTCGCCTTTCTGCACCATCCTGGCTTGCCTTATGACTTTGTTTCTTCCTAAAGGTGTGCTCAAAACAATATGTTCCAGAAGAATTTCTGCTTCTTCTATACGTGTTGCGTAAAATATTTCACCTTCTCTTGTCAGAATTCCTTTTTTGCTTGCTTCCTGCAGATACTTTTTCAAAGAATCTGATTTGTTTCCATATCTATCTGCATCGTCTTCAGGAGTTTCATATTTAGGCGTATATGTATCTTCTGTCATTTTAACACCGGGATATTGTAAGTATTGCTGTTTTTTAGTCTTTATGTTTTATTAAATTAATTGTTACTACTGTTAAGTTTTTATAAATAAGGATGTTTATGAATGGGAGATTTTTTTTGCATGAGCCATGGTTGATGAGGTATAATATATACTGCGTATTCGCCAAGAGATGAAGTATATGTGCTGCTCAGTATGTTTAAGTTCTGCGACCCTACATCAAGGTTCCTGTTTACCCTGTAAGTCGAGCATATTTTACTGTCAAAGAATTGAGTGATGAGACAAAGCTTCCAAGCAAAGAACATATCCTCAACTAGAGAGTATATTTTGTATTTGTTTAGCTGAAATTCTTGGAAGACACGCACGTCGCTGTGGTTCAGGCTTTGCGTGAACCTTGCAACCGCAGGTTGCATTGGTAGC
>CAZXTQ010000022.1:0-17531 GCA_964643595.1 uncultured Methanosarcinales archaeon | reverse complement strand
TATTCGTCGCAAGAATGGACCAGAAAAAGATAGCCGGAATGGTAAAACTCATGGACGAAGAAGTAAACAATTATCTGGACGACCTCGGAGAACCAAAAGCATCAGTCAGAGAGAAAGTCCTGTTCAAGATGGCAGACGGATGGCAAGTCAGAGGGTTCAGACTGCGATATGAAGACGATTATGCCTATGTTTACGAGCGTATAGAATAAGATCACCAGCACCACTGTGGTGGTGGTCACATGTAACTATTTGTAAACAATGATTTACTGAGCAAAATATATAAACGAACACCGTTTCAACTTGTTCTATGGAAATCGACCACATAATACGCAGACTGGCACTCAAGAACGCTCTGGACTTCAAAGGAAAAGCAAATCCTGGAGCAATAATGGGCAAGATACTGGGTTCACATGCAGAGTGGCGTGATAATCGTGCTGAATTAGCAAAAAAGATAGAGATTATTTTAGGTGAAGTCAACAAGATGGGTGTCGATGCCCAGCGCAGCGCTCTTGAAGAAGAAGCACCCGAGATGCTTGAAAAAAAAGAAAAAAAAGAAAGAGACCTTTTTGCATTCTTCGGAATTTCCAAAGGAGAAAAAGTCGTCACTGCATTTCCACCTGGACCAGAGAAGTACCCGCACATAGGACACGCAAAAGCAGCGTTACTTAATCATCTCATGGCAAAGCAGTATGGCGGAGAATTCAAACTCAGATTTGAAGATACCAATCCTAAATTAGTGCAATCAATATTCTACGATATCATACAAGACAACTTGAAATGGTTAGGTCTGGAATGGTCAGAGCTGATCTACGCATCAGACCATATGGAAAAATTCTATTCATTATGCGAAAAAGCAATCCTTGATGGAAACGCGTACGTATGTAATTGTGATGCAGACAAGATACATCTATCGCGAGAAAAAGGTATTGAGTGCGATTGTAGGTCGCGAAGTCCTACTGAGAATCTAGAAATGTGGAAAAACATGCCAAACGTTCCAGTAGGACATGCCATAGTCAGGTTGAAAATAGATCTTAAACATAAAAATACCACCATGCGAGATCCAACAATATTCAGGATACTGGATGAAGAACACGCACGTCAAGGAAAGAAGTACAGAGTATGGCCTAATTATGACTGGCAGAATGCAATCATGGACAGCGAAACAGGCGTGACTCACAGGATACGCAGCAAAGAGTTTGAATTGCGAAACGAACTCCAGAGACACGTGCAGAATATACTCGGATTGCGCGAGACAAAGACATATGAGATTGGAAGGTTCAATCTTGTAGGAGTAGAGGCATCAGGCAGAAAGATAAGAGAAGGAATCGAACGAGGAGAATTCTTAGGATGGGACGATCCATCACTCGTTACATTAGTAGCACTGAAACGTCGCGGATTCCAGCCAGAAGCTTTGCGGAACTTCCTTGTAACTACCGGATTATCAAAAGCAGAAGCAACCCTAACCTGGGATGATGTGATAATGCACAACAAAAGGCTGCTTGATGCAGAAGCGGACAGGTATTTCTTTATCGCAGACCCTGCAGATCTTTGGGTCAAGGGAGCGACTTCAGACACTGTCAAGATGGATCTGCACCCAGAACACCGCAAAGGCGGAAGGGAATTTGCAGTGCATGACAACTTCATAGTCTCTTCAAAGGATTTTGAAGTGATGGAAAAAGGAAATATGTATAGGCTCATGGACTGCCTGAACTTCAGAAAAGAATCAGACGGGTTCGAGTTTGTGGATAGGTCAGTCGATACGTATAAAACTCATGGCTCCAAGATAATGCACTGGCTGCCTAAATCTGACTCACTGGTTAACGTTGAAGTCATGATGAACGACAAGAAAGTTGTTACTGGACTTGGCGAGCAGGGATTGTTGAATGTTGACGTCGGCTCAGTGGTGCAGTTCGAAAGGTTTGGATTTGTGCGGCTTGATAAAAAACAAACTGGCGAAGACGGAAAAGATAAGCTGGTATTCTGGTTTACACATAAATGATTCAAGATATAACTAACCGACATCTCTACGGGCTAATATGAAATCCTATTCAGCGCGATAAAGATGGATACTGCACCGCGACCATAGATTTTTTACACTAAATCTTTACGTCGAGCTAACTTCTGAAACCGATTTATTCTGATACTGGAGTCGCCAGGGGCAGTATCCATCTTTTTAACATACTGAGGATTTCATAATAGCCATCTCTACGATAAAGCTTAAATACCTATATAACATACAAGATGGTACAATGACAGTATTTCCCTGCGGAGCAAACGGAAGCCCAAACTTCTGCCCGAACGTATGTCAATACGGTAAGTTCTGCAAAATAAAAGAAAAGAAAGAAAAAAAAACAGATACTAAACCACGCGAACTAAGTTCTGAACAACTTCTCGATGACTCGCCTGAAGATGAACTCAAGGAAGACGACTTCAAAATAGAAACATATTAGAAAAAAGTATTTGTTTAGCTCAATAATGGCAGTACTGCCACGCGGCTACATCAAATTTGGTTGCTATTCTATGAATATGTGTTTGGTCGCTATGCGAAAATTGCGTAATATGATTGAAGTGCAACCCTATCGAAATTTCTTGTTGGAAAGCACGCACGTCGCTGTGGTAGTACTGCCAGAAACAGCTAAACAAATACAAAAAATATTAAAAAAATTAACGTATATATTCTGCAATCAAATCATGCACAGCACTCATCCGTACAGGTTTAGGTACGTAAGTTGCAAAACCATGCTCCTTTGCCTTCTCAACCGTCAACGCAGGATCACTAGTCAAAAGAACAACAGGAACACCATTACCGTTCAGCTTTATCTCTGACATCATATCCCAACCTTTCATTTTAGGCATATTATTGTCAGTCAAAATAAGACCATACTTGCCTGTCTGATATGCTGCAAGACCTTCAACACCATCCGCAGCCTCATCAACATAATGTCCCGTATGACCACATATCTCTGCCATCAAGGATCTTAAAATAGGGTCGTCCTCAACAACAAGAATACGCTTCTTATCTGCTTTATCTACAACTTCATGTTTATTAAAAAGTTTATCATTCAACATCTCTCTCACCTTCATCAGTTATTTTTTTAGTCGAAATATGTAGAAAAAAATGGTGATATATAAGGGTTATGAAAGTTGGTATGTAAGGAGTCAGCTAAACAGTAAGCCCATACCGCGCTCAGTCAGACAGGGTAAATGCTGATGGAATCGTGTGATTGTGAAATCTGATTACATCACCAATGACACACGCAAAGACTCGCTTTGCTAGAGTCTTTGGTGCCCTTAAATAATTTGCAAGCAAATATTTCATGGATTGCGCTAGGCGGCACATATTCACTTTATGCAGCAGACTTATTACCTGCCTGAAGTGCAACCCACTCGGAATTTATCCTTGGAGGACACGCACGTCGCTGTGGCAGCACTACCACGCGGCTACATCACACTTGGTTGCTATTCTATGAATATGTGTTTGGTCGCTATGCGAACATCGCAATACAAACAAAAAGTGCAACCCTTTTAGAATTCATCCTTGGAGGACACGCAATGCGCGGTGGTAGTGCTGCCAATAACAGCTAAACAAATACAAAAAAAAATAATTCTTAGTTGGAGTTTTGCAACCTAGGGATGTAAGTATTTATCCTTTCGATGATATCATCTGCATGATAAGGCTTTGATATGAAATCTGCAAAACCGTGCGCGATAACACCATCCCTTGTAAGAGTATCCCCTGATACAAGAACCACAGGAACACCATTACCGTATTGCTTAATCTTTTCAATGAGCTCGAAACCATTCATTCCTGGACGCATGTTCTGGTCTGTGAATATCAGATCGGGCTTCTTAGCCATATAAAATTCAAATGCTTTCTGGCCATCCTCGACAGTATGCACTTCGTAACCGTCTCCACTGCAAATCATCTTCATGATTCTCCTTATCTGAGCATCATCATCTGCTATAAGAATTACTTTATTCCCTGCTTCTCCTAATTCATCACTTATATCTGACATATTACAACACCTCAACTAATTCGTTTCAAGTAGAACGTGCGAGCCTTCGCGGTTTTTATAAAGCTTATGGAAGTTACCTTTACCATCTTCCTGTATAATAATATCAGCACCACTGTATTTACGGGCAGAAAGTTCCTTATCCGTCTCTGTAATGCCTTGGCTAGCCCAATAAGCTTCCAGAGCTGCATTTGCTGTTTCGTAATGATTAGACATATTTCAACACCTAATCGTATAAAGCAAGAACTCATTTATAAATGTTTCGATTTTGTAGTCACTTAATAGTGGTGAATATTTGTTTTTTAGCAGGAGTATGTAAAAAATAAACAGACTTCAAGAAAAAATTCAGGCTCCAGAGCTGAACAGAATTATAAGAGTGACGACCATACCTGCTATAATAACACCAATAATACCTGCTACAATGAATTCCCTGCAACCAAGGCATAAGAGTTAAGAACCTAATTCACCTGTATAAACACCAGAGCCCTGCAAAGGAATGCCGATGAAAAGCGCAACACCTAGCAAACCATACATCTCAACATAACCTGAATACGTTTTTGGGTTCTCTCGACGACAAGCTTATACACCCCACCCATCAGCCTTATCTTAATCACAAGATGCACAAGCTTATCCAAAAAGAAATAAAAATCCCAACCGCCCAAGGGGAGAGTATTATTTAGAAGGGATTTTTAATGTTGTCAACACATTGACTGGTTTATCAAACAAACCACCGTAAGCGGCAGGGTATTGACAACAAATAATGACCAATTCACCACTTACAGAGCCTAAAAACCCATAATTCTAAACATTGAAATCAAAAGCTTTAAATATCAGAGATAATTCTATACCGCCTGTAAAGGCTTAAATCAAGAGGTTTAAGGCAAATCCTATAATCAATAACTAATGGGGTGAATAAAAGATGGGAGATATGTTAGTAGTTAAGGCAAAACTAAAAGATGTCTGCAAAGGATTCAATGTTGCAGGCGATCTAGCAGAAGGACTTAGCGCAAAGGTTGCAGCAGCAGTCGATGACGCAGTCAAAAGAGCTGATTCTAACGGACGAAAGACCGTCATGGGCAAAGACGTACCATTCTCATTCGAGTGCAGTGCAAAGCACGGCGAGAGTCTGATAGTCAAAGCAAAGCTCAAAGAAGCAGCAAAAGGCTCAAATGTTGCAGGAGACCTTGCAGAGCACCTCAACTGCTTAGCACACCAGCTACTCAAGGCTGCATGCGAAAGAGCTGAAGGCAATCAGAGAAAAACTGTCATGGCTAAAGACCTTTAAGGTTTATTTTTTCTTTTTTTATTTATCTTGTATTTGTTTAGCTCAATTTTAGAAGTACTGCCACGCGGCTACATCAAATTTGGTTGCTATTCTATGAATATGTGTTTGGTCGCTGCGCGAACATTACTTAATATTCCTGAAGTGCAACCCACTTCGAAATGCCTGTTGGAAGACACACACGTCGCTGTGGTAGTACTGCCAGAAAAAGCTAAACAAATACTTTATCTTTAATTCTAATAACCAATACCCAACAGATATAATTCTGCAATGAAAAAAAATAGCAAGATAAGATACCCTAAAATACTGCAAATACCAATATCCTAATCAGATTGATGTTAAATGCTGAGGTATCTGTGCTTCTTAGAACGGCAAAACCTTATCAAGCATATCCTTGTAGAAAGACATGAAAAAATCAATATTGTCAATATCTTCTCTCTTGAACCACCTGTAAACATGATGCTCCTTATAGTCCAGCTGTATACCCTGACCAGGCTTGATCTTTGCCAAGTAGAACAATGCATACCTTTCCCCCCCAGTCTTTATCCAAGGACAATCAGCCTTTGTCGCAAACTTGGAAAAAACAGGCCTTAAAACTTCAATCTCAACACCTATCTCTTCCATAACTTCACGTCTTAAACCCTGTATCTCGCTGTCCTCTTCCTCGAGCCTTCCTCCTGGAAAGTGCCAGGTTTGCCCGTGTTCTTCTCCCCATTGTACAAGAAGAAACTGTTTATTATCTTCATCAAGAAGTATAGCATACTCTGCAACATTAGTCTTTAAGTGTACCATAGATACAGAAAAAAGATAAAGAGAATAAAAAAGTAACTATTTCTTTTTTGCAGCAACCTTCTTCTTAGGTTTTGGTTTTGCCTTGGGTTTAGGAATTGGTTTAGTTTTCGGCTTTGTTACGATGAGTCGTTTAGGAGCTTCTAACGGAACACCCTTCACTTTAGCAAGAGCCAACTTATGCTTATCAATGATGCTCTGCACACGATCAAGATCAGCCTGCTTATGCTTACCGGTTTTCTTCAAGTCCTTATGTCTTGCTTCAAGCGCCTTGAGGTGCGATTCCATATCAGAAATATGATCCTCGCGAGATTTTGGGACTGCTTGTGATTGCTTTTCTTTTATCCTGGTCTCTATGAACTCAATCTTCTTCTGGCGTTCCTCGCCAGACTCAGAAATCTTGATGTTAGCAGAAGCGAGAGCTTCACGTAGTTCCATAATCTTATCATCTTTAGCTTCAAGCTCCCTTGCATATTCCCTACCTATCTCAATAAGCTTCTTGGAAAGGTTCTCGACCATAGACTTCAGCTCACCGATCTGACGGGTCTCCTTGCGCTGCTCTTCAAGAATCTTCTCTTCGTCGTGAATAATCTCCTTTACAGTCGATTCGAAACTTCCGATCTCATGCTCGATCTGCTCTTTAGTGCTGCGCTTGTTCAGAGAAACTGCCTTGATACGCTGGAGTTTCTCTTTTATCTCCTGCTTTTTCACAGAACGCTCTTCAGCTTCCCTTGCAGCAGAAGAAAGATGCGTCATGAACCTTTTCATCCTACCAGGATGTATAGCATCCTTATCGATATGATGTTCAGGAACACTTAGCTCAGTATAATCTTCAGGCATTCTTCACTCACTTCTTCATCAATCCGCCCATTATATCATCTTTTCGTGGCGGCGGCATACCCTGCGGAGCACCAGGAGGACTCATAGGTGGAAAAGCATCCATACCATCCATACCCTGCGGAGCACCAGGTCCAAAAGGAGGTGCACCAGCACCAGGTCCAAAAGGAGGTGCACCAGCACCAGGCGGAGGCATAGGCCCCGATCCCTGAGGAGTGCCAGGCGGAGGCATCGGTCCAGGTCTGGACATCGGCGTAGGAGCAGGTTTAGGCGTAGGAGTAGGAACTCCACTCAACGGAGGAAGTCTTGGCCTTGACTCTTTCTCACTCAGCTCTTCAAGCTTTTCCTTCACCATATCAGCTATAGCCACAATACCTTTCGCAATCTTCTGGTTCTGATCTATCAAAGTCTCAATCTTCTCATTGATAGGACCTATCTGCTTGCTGACCATAGTAGTGTCATGCTCTTCAAGCTTCATGTCCTCAGCAGCCTGCTTGAACACTTCCAACATTATGTTAAGACTCTTATTCAAGTTATCAATACTGCCCTGCAGATTATCACCAGAATCAGAACCCTCAAGAGGATTCTTCTTTATACGTTCAAGCTCTTTCTTAAGCTGCAAGAACTCTTTCTTAGAAACAATAGCATACTCTTCTTCGTCACTCATGTGAGCACCCCTTTCTTTTTTTCAGCATGATATGAATAAAATGAATACAAACTGATAGTACTTAATCTGGGGGCGATGTTTATAAATATTTCTGTTATAAACGAGTGTCAGAAGCCGTTTCTACTCGGAATTTTAAGTAGAGACGGGTTGAGAGGAAAACTTTAGTACATAATTCAGAGCATAAAATAGCGCCCTGCAGCACCCCATCACGGGGCGTAGCAGAGCAGGGTCAAAACTGATGGACTAAATAGCCACACCAAATAAAAAAATAAAAAAATTTGTATTTGTTTAACTTAATTTTAGCAGCACTGCCACGCGGCTAACCCTCTGTCGGTTGCTATCCGACGAATCGACGTTTGGTCGCTATGCGAACATCGTCTAACAAAGAACAAGTGCAACCCACTTAGCACTCATCATTGGAGGACACGCACTTCGCGACGGCGCTGCCAATAACAGCTAAACAAATACAAAAATTTCATCACCGCATTTCATCACAGCATCTTCACCACCTCATATAGTCAATACGGCCGAATGAATGATTCTACAACATAGTAAGCAGGTTTATTAAAAATACATTATGAAAGCAGAGTACCGCCCAAAAATTCATAATCTTTAAAAAGCACAAAAACGAGATGCTATATGTCAAGGGAGTGGTAAAAAATGACATTATACATAAACAGCCCTGCATGGTTCAGCGGAATAGACTCTGCAATAGAACTTCTTGTAATAGTCGTCGCTTTCATAGTGGCAGCATACGGATACAAAGTATACATTCTCAGCAACCAGAAAAAATACAAGTATTTTGCAGCCGCATTCGGCCTTATAGGCCTATCCTACATATTCAAGATAATATCCGAATTAGTCATCTATAAAAAAGAGACAGTGATGCAGAGCATAGGACCATTCCTGATATCCCGCGTCGTAATCGAACCAGTGATCTGGGTCCACGTATCCACACACACCATATTCAGACTACTCAACCTGTTTGCATTCTTTGTACTTCTCGTAGTGATGCTCGACATAAAGAACAAGCAGACATTGATACTGCTCACATACTTCATGATACTTGTGACGGTTGTAAGTGTATACGCCCACATAATATTCTATCTCACACAGATACTGCTCACAGCCATGCTGCTCCTGCATTTCTACAACAACTACCAGAAACACAGGACAAGACAGTCGCTGCTTGTCACACTCGCATTCATGGGCATGTTCATCAGTAATATATTACTGACCTTCATGATGTACGATCCGAACATATACGCAATCGGCGAAGCATTCCAGCTCGCAGGATTCAGCATGTTGCTCTACGCATTCATACTGGTGAAAAAGAAATGACAGCAAAAAGAAGCAGTCTCGAGATAATATACGACCTGCTGAACGCAATACAGAGAAAAGGGGGAAGTATAAAACCCACACATCTACTTTACAAATCAAACCTATCCTATGACAAAATGAAAAAATATGTAGAAGAACTGACCAAGCAAAAGATGATAGCAGAAAGCGAACTGAAAGGTAAAAAAGAATACATGATAACCGAAAAAGGAATAGAATTTCTATCAGAATTCAAAAGAATAAAAGAATTTACAGAATCATTCGGATTATGAGGTGTTAGAAATGGATCAGGAAATAAAAAAACTCAACCAACAAGCAGAGAAGTACGCAAAAGACATCAACAAGATACTTAACGAAGCCAAAAATACCATCGTCGGCCAAGAAGATATACTTGACAAGATACTCATAGCTATGATAGCAGACGGACACATACTCCTCGAAGGAGTCCCAGGACTGGCAAAAACACTCATGGTAAGGACAGTATCAGACACTATCAACACAAAATTCTGCAGGATACAATTCACTCCAGACCTACTCCCCGCAGACATCATCGGTACCAAAATATATGACCATAAGAAAACATCATTTTACACAAAAAAAGGACCCATATTCTCCAACTTTATACTTGCAGACGAGATAAACCGGGCACCTCCAAAAGTTCAGTCAGCACTTCTTGAAGCAATGCAGGAAAGACAAGTCACAATACACGGAGAAACATACCCACTCACGCGCCCATTCCTCGTGATGGCAACACAAAATCCAATAGAAACAGAAGGAACATACAAACTTCCTGAAGCACAGGTTGACAGGTTCATGTTTAAACTTATAATAAAATACCCGCACAAAGACCATGAGAAAGAGATTATACAGCGCATGACAAAAGGCATCGAGTACGCCACCAAAAAAATCATGACCCCTTCACAGATACTCAACATACAAAAATTCAGCACACATGTATATGCAGACGAAAAGATAGAGGAATACGTTGCAAGCATTGTAGACTCAACACGCAACCCGGAAGCATACAAGCTCGATATCGACGGACACATAGAATACGGCGCATCACCCAGGGCAAGCATATGGCTCATACTAGCAGGAAAAGCGCATGCGCTGCTGCACGGAAGAGGGTACGTGACACCCGAAGACATACAAGAAGTAGCCCACGACGTCCTCAGGCACAGGATACTTCTCAGCTACGAAGCAGAAGCAGAAGAGATAACACCAGACCAGATCATAGACAAGATACTATCAAAAGTCAAAGTACCATAACCCCTTTGTTTTAAACCAAAATGATAAATGCCAAATAGAGATGTACTAAATAGATATTTACTAAATATATATGTACTAAAATGGAAACCAAACAAGTCCTCAAGAAAGTCAAGAAGATAGAGATAAAGACAAAAAGACTTGTCGACGGACTACTACAAGGAGCATACCACTCCATATTCAAAGGAAGAGGAATAGAATTCTCAGACGTAAGAGAATATCTCCCAGGCGATGACATAAGAACCATAGACTGGAACGTTACGGCAAGAATGAACCAGCCATACGTCAAAGAATTCATAGAAGAACGCGACCTCACCGCAATGATACTGCTCGACATATCAGGCAGCAGCGAATTCGGAAGTGAAAAAGCAAAAAAATGGGCTGCAGCAGAACTAGCAGCATCACTTATGTTCGCAGCCATGCGCAACAACGACCGAGTAGGACTCGCACTCTTCACCAATAAGGTCGAAAAATTCCTACCACCGCGGAAAGGCAGAAGACACGTCATGAAACTCATACGCGAAATGATAACACACAAACCTCAGAACAAAATGACCGACATTGGCAAGAGCATAGAATACGTATCAAAAATAATGAAGAAAAGAAGCATAATATTCTTAATATCAGACTTCATGAACGAGGAAAACTATAAGCGACAGTTAAAAATGCTAAAGAACCGGCACGACGTGATAGCAGTGAACCTAAACGACCTTCGAGAACATGAAATACCCGACATAGGATACATACAGCTAGAGGACGAAGAGACTGGAGAACAAATCATGGTAGACACATCAGACCCTTCATTCCAGAAAGAATACTCACGACTTACTGCAGAGCACAACGACCAGCTCATACAAACATTCAAAAAAATGAAGATAGACAGCATAAACATCAAGAGCCACGAACCATTTGAGATACCACTCAAGAAATTCTTCGCGCTGCGCAGCAGAAAAGTGGTGAGATAGATGACTGATGAGGCAGACTAAATGACAGGATTCACAAACCCGACAATACTACTATTCCTTCTACTCATACCCCTACTGTATGCAGCATATAGGCTATCTATGGAACGCAAGAAAGCAGCAGCCATGAAGTTCAGCAGAGTCTCCCTCGTGAAACAAGCAGCACAAGGGCAAAAAAACTGGAAATTCAGAGCACTGTTCTGGATACCTGTAATCGCAATAGCACTAATGATCATCGGGTTTGCAGATCCACATATACCACTCAAACAAACAAAAGAAGGAGTCAACGTCGTGCTCGTCATCGACAACTCAGGATCTATGCAGGCAACAGACTACGCACCCAACAGGCTCGAAGCAGCAAAAACATCAGCAGGAATACTAATAGACAGCCTCCACGAAAAAGACCACGTCGGAATAGTTCTCTTCGAGAACGGCGCCACAACAGCAGCATACCTAAGTCCATACAAAGAAAAAGTAAAACAGAAACTGCAAGCCATAAAACCAAGAGAAGGCCAGACCGCTCTAGGAGACGGACTCGCACTAGCAGTCGACATGGCAGAATCCATACCAAACAAGAAAAAAGTCATAATATTCCTCAGCGACGGAGTAGCAAACGCAGGAGTTGTCTCTCCAGAAGAAGCAGCAGTCTTTGCCAAGACAAGCAAGATACAAGTATACACAATAGGGATGGGATCAGAAGAAAGAACAGTCCTTGGCCATGACTGGTTCGGAAATCCACAGTACGCAGAACTTGACGAAAGCACACTCCAACAGATAGCACAGTTCACCGGCGGAAAATACTTCAGGTCAGTCGACACCAAGACACTCGACAAGATATACAAAGACATAAGTGATGAAATAGAAAGAGAAAAAGAAGAGACAAGTATAGCAAAATGGATGTTCCTCACAGCATTGATACTGCTATTCATCGAGATGTATATACGTTATGGAGGAAAGAGGGTGGTACAATGAGATACCACATAATCATTTTTGCTGCATTCGTGTTCGCGTCTTTCTTATTCACAGCACAAACTGCCTATGCAGCCGACATAACAATATCAGTCAACCAGACAGAATACTACTTCAAGACAGGTGAAACAGCAACAATAAAATTCGAGACAGACAACACCTACAAAAAAGACATCAACGGTATGCTGACCTATACCACAACACAACAAACAATCCAACAAGGCTACCAATTCTCAAGTTCAAACACCCAATCACAAACAGCCAAGATAAAAGAAAAATTAGGAGAGCTTATCCTGGATTTCGGCACATCAGACAGCCCATCCACCATCACTGCAAGCATCACATACACATACACAGAAAAAGACCAGAGAGAGATAGTTCTCGACGACATAAAGATACACTTCGTAGCCGACGATTCCCAGAAGAACAATCAAGAGAACAAGAAAGAGAGCTCATCACAAAAAACAGCACAACAACCGCAACAGAGCAAACAGAACCCTCAACAGAAACAACAACCCAGCAAGACACAGCAGCAGAAGAACGCAGTCCAGAACAACCAGATGAATCAGGACGCAGGCGCACTGAAACAGGAGATGCAAAGACAGCGCGAAGAATATGCACAGATGCAGCAACAGATTGCAGACCAGCTCGGAAAAGACCCTGAAGTAAGTAAAGCACACCAGGAAATGATAGACCAAGGATACAACATGACAAGCTTTGAGATAGAACCTGAAACAAACAACACAGGAAACTTCAAGATGAACTATCAACGTGCCGACGGCGAGACAGGAACTGTCAGCGGAAGACTACAGAACAACACTGTTGAAGAATTGAGCAAAGAATCATCAGCAGAACAAAAACAGATGCAACAACAGATGATGCAGGATCCGCGTTTCCAAAACTTGTCCAAACAGTTGGAGCAGGAAGGATACAACCATACAGGATTTGAGAAGACATCCGAGGGTAATGTAACACAGATGACAGCACAGTTCCAGGGACCTGACGGGCAGACCGCGAACATAACTGCGCAGTTCCAGAACAGCACGATAACAAAAGTAGAAATGAAGAAAAAAGAAACTGGAAAAAGTCGGAGTTGGCTGGTTGCCGCCATCGCGATATTGATGCTTGCAGCACTTACAGGATATTATCTATACAGGAAGTATTTTTCAGATAAAAAAGCTGATGGGAATGGTGATGAAAAAAAAGAGAAACCCATCGACTACAAAAAAGAATCAAAAAGACTTCTTGAAGAAGCAAAGAGATTATTTGCTGCAGGACACGAAAAAGATGCTTATGAACTTGCAGGAAGGGCACTGCGTTTCTATCACACACACAATCTCAACCACAGAAAAGAACTCACCAACACAAAGACGATAAACGTCTTAAAAGAAAACAAACAACCATATCGCGACACGCAGAAATGCCTAAACATGTGCGGAATGGTAGAGTTCGCAAAGTATAAAGCAAACAAAAAAGACTTCCACGAAATAACAGAAATAGTTGAAGGAGAGATAGGAAAGAAGTGACTTGCAAGCAAGGATATAAACTAATCATACATAATCCTTATTCTTCTTGATGTAGTTTCTGAAAAACCATTGGATGAATATATGTTCCTGCACTTTAACCTGAGAGCGCTCCAGCGCAGTATAGTAACTGGAACGAGTACGGTATTCTATGTTCATCATCGGATAGCCTTTTCGGTGGAGAACGAAGTTCATCATCAACCTAGATATTCTCCCATTACCATCAGAAAACGGATGGATGCTAACAAACTTTAAGTGTGTAAGTGCTGCAAGTTCCACAGAGTGAAGGGAGTTCTTATTCTTGTTGAACCACCTGAAAAACTCTTTCAACAGGATGAACAGCTCTGCAGGAAATGGAGGTGTGAACCTGCTGCCAGATATCATAACCTGATGCGAACGTATCTTTCCTGCGATGTCCTGCTTAGTCTCACCGAACAGTTCCTTATGCCAGTAAAGTATAGTCTGTAGTGAAAGATCTTTTTCTTGTTCAAGTATTGTATAGAACAATTCCTCGTGCAGCTCTGCCTCCTTGACATCGGTGATTGACCGATTGCCTGGAGTGATGCCTTTATCCAGAAGGTCTGCAGTCTCCCTAAGCGTGAGAGTCGATCCTTCAATCCTCTGAGTATCATAAGTGAACTTTACTGCAAAGTCATACATATTCTTGGTCTTAGCAGATTTAGGTGTCTTGTTTTGTTCTTTTGCATAGTTCTTTTTGATGTTGTCTAACTTAGGATACCAACGCTCCTTGTAGATATCGTGGAGAAATGTGTTCTTGATGGCGTCTATGTCTTTAGGGATGTTTTTACCTAAATACAAGTCTTTTCTAATACTAGTCTTACCTGACCTGACAGTATGTTCAAGATAATAATATGTATTCTTCCCTTCCAGTCTTTTACGAATGTAGGCCATAAGAAATAATATGTCGTTACATATTTAAATAATTTATGTTTTTTGTTAAAATGTTACGGTAAGAAATCAGAAGAATTACGATTATAAAGAGAAAAGAAAAAAAGAAGGAAAAAAAAGAGAAAAAAAGTAAAAAATTTACAGTATAAACTTACTGCAGTGCGGTTATCACTGGTGGCCTGTTCCTGTTGAGGACAGTCACGTGAACGCCTTCTTTGACAGTCTCTGTTCCATCGCTAACTGTTATGGTAACATCGTATTCTCCTGAGTCATCATAACCAGTCTGCTTTGTATCAGATGTCATCCAGCCAGAGTATTTCACAGTCACCTTGTCACCATCAGGATCCCTGATAGTTGGCTTGAGAGTTATCTTATCACCCTCATATACTGTGATGTCCCTAAGACCAGATACGCTTGGCTTAGTGTTCACCTTGATAACAGTCACCTTCACATTCTTAGTGACCTGCTTGTCGCCATCAGTCGCTGCAACCTTTACTGTGTAGACTCCAGCATCACCCTTGACTGTCTTCCAGTTACCGTTAGATGCAAAAGGATCTGCGAAAGTTACAGTCACCTTATCACCGTCAGGATCAGATGCCTTTGCAGTTATCTTGGCAGTCTGGCCCTCGTTGACAGTCACTGAAGGAGGCACATCCAGAGTTGGTGGTCTGTTTACATCAGTCACAGTGATGGTAATGGTTTCGCGGTCTTTTTCACCATCAGGATCAGTACAAGTCACAGTGACGTCATGCTTACCAGCATCAGCGTAACCAGTCCTCTTGGTATCACCTGCCATCCAACCACCGATAGTTATAGTCACCTTATCACCGTCAGGATCTGTACATACAGGTCTGATGGTAACAGTCTCACCTTCTGCAACAGTCTGGTCACGCAAACCTGAAAGCTTAGGAGCTTCGTTGGTGTTTATGACCTCAACGCAAAACTCCCACTCATCAGTCAGCTCACCATCAGATAACCTGACCTTAGATGTGGTCTCTCCAGCATCGCCTTTCTTGGTCTGCCAAACTCCGAACTTGTCAAAAGGCTTGAAGAAAGTCCAGATCAACTTACCGGCAGGACCGATATCAGGATCAGGATCATAACCTTCAGGTTTAAGCCTGACAGTAGCACCCTCATCGACAGTGATCTCACAATCACCTGCCTTAGCCTTCTTCACGATCTTAGGCTGAGTGTTGACTGGTTCATTGTAGACGATAGTACCCTCTGCACAATAACTAGTGTGCGGCTCAAGCTCAATGACCTGATAATCATAAGAGCTCTGGTCGCAATACTTGTCGTCAACTACACAGCTTCCCTCCGGGAAGATGTAACGGCACTCGTCTCTTGTAAAGTACCATTTCGTATAAGTATCAGAAGCACCCTGCTTGACCTGTGTCTGAGATGGCGGCATCTGAGCGAAAACTGCAATTGCCAATAACAAAATAGCAAGCAGTGCAACGCCAGCAAGAGCCTTCCACTTCAAAGGGGACTGCCTATATTTTATACGCAAATATGTTTTTTTTCTGAAATTCATTGTGTCTAAACACCTCCGGTATTAATCATCAGTATTTTTATGAACAGTATTTTTATTGACCCATAATCTTTGAAACTTCTTCCTTACGCTCTATGTCTGGATGGCAAAAATATTCTTCAGACTCTACCACTTCTGGTTCTGGAGCAGGTTCTGGAGCAGGTTCTGGAATCGTTTCCTGAACAGTTAGCGTGAATGTATCTGAATCTGCTTTTGTTGTGTCCACATCCTGTATCGTTCCGTATACAACCACGTCTATATCACCAACAGATTCTGGCGGACAAGGCGGACACTCCTGTGGATATCTGACTTCGATAATTTCAGGTTTTGGAAGTACAACCTCACACACCACAGTTTCTGGAGCAGTCCTTAATTCAACAGGTTCAGGCACAGGTACAACCACACCACAGATAACATCAGAAGTTCTTAATTCTACAACACCTGGATCAGATATCTGAAGCTCAACAATACCTGGATCAGATATCTGGAGTTCAACAATACCTGGATCCTCGGTTTCAGGAATCACAACAGGTACGGGTGCTGGCTTCGGCGGAGCAGGCTCTGGCTCAGGCATATCAATGTGTATCTTTGTACGATAAGAATCTATTCCACCAAAACCATCAGTGCATGTTACGTCAAGATTGTAAGTGCCTGGCGGCTCGTAAAGGATGTAAGCCACATCCCGTCCGTTGAAACGATAATTTATCTCTACAACATCACCATCAGGATCAATGCAAGTAGCATCGATGCGGGTGTTCTCTCCGCGGATTATGAACACTTCAGGAACAGGTTCGAGAATAGGATTACGATTATTAGGAAGAACTTCTACGCAGGCAGTCTCAGTATCTTTCAATTCACCATCAGAGACAGACACCCAGAAATTGAAGATGCCACGCATACCTTTGATTGTCTGCCAGACTCCCTGACTGTTGAATGGAGGACCGAACGCCCAGATGAGCTTACCTGCAGGACCTATCTCAGGATCAGGATCAAAAGCCTTAGGGTCTAAAGTAACCTTATCACCTTCGTAAGCAGCAATAGGACAAACAGTACTTGTCTGTGCAAATGTTAAAGAAGATAGAGAAATCAAGATAAGTAACACAAGGGATAATACAATTCCAAGTCTAGTCACTGTATGAATACGAATCATTTTTCACCCTGTATAAGATACGAATTCCACCACTCCCCTGTCTTAAGTACGACGTGAATATTTAGAGTGCATAGTATAAATAATTTGCTCAACTCATTTTTAAATAGAACACATATTATTATTTACAAATAAAAGGTAGCCTAAAAAAGCTTAAAAAAGGGAATTTAAGTAATAAGCATCTTATTTATAAACTCATTTTCTGTTAAAAAGATGTAAAAAATGATCCAAATACAGAACATTTATATAGTAGTTATGAATATATATTCATAATGGTAAGACCAAGAAGAAACCGTTG
>CAZXTQ010000021.1:1890-17535 GCA_964643595.1 uncultured Methanosarcinales archaeon | reverse complement strand
GTAGAGGTATTATAAGCAATAACCACAACCATTTCTTCCAGTCTGTTGGACAGGTACAATCTGACTTGCATTTACCCGGACATTCGTTATCGGCAGTACCATCACATTCCTCGTCACCTTCACGATCATTGTTACCGCAAGTCTGTGCAGGAGTCTCGGTTTCAGTGCAGTTATGTAACGTGCCTGCTGATGGTGCAGGCATAAAATTAGCCATCGGACTGATTGGATCAGTCGATATCACAACCCTTCTGTTAGGAGGAAGTTCAGCACTGAAAACCGATCTCGCACCCTGAGTGTGCACTGAAGTTCCTATTCCAGCACCAAGAGAGTCAATAGCATTTTCAATGCTTCTTGCCCGATTCATAGAGAGTATCCTGTTGTGCCCACTTTTACCTTCAGTGCTCGCGAAACCATAAATGTGCAAAGTACTTGCACCCATTGCCTGAGCTCTTCTAATATATTCAGAAATCTGACCAGAACCTGCAATAGGTGTAGTAGAATCGTGCTGGAACGTGATATCAAGTCTGCAACCGCCCATTATAGGACCGTCTCTTGTTGGTGGTCTTGCAGGACTTGTCGGGTTGTAACTTCCACCGCCTCCACCGGTTGGACCGCGCATCCAACTCCAGAAGTTATCAAGACTACTGCTACCACCACTTCCCCATGATGTTGAAGAACTGCTGCCGTAAGTGCCGCCACCACCATAAGTCCAGCCGTCAATACCAAGCCAACGACCAAGTAAGTTATAGCCTGCATTGAAAAAATCAGATTGGCACGCAGGATCATCCATGTTGTCAGACATCTGACAGACCATGTGCGTGAAGACACTCATCAGGATGTAAGCAAGCATCAATGCAAGAATAGCTGCAGCAATCTTACCGCCCCAATGATCACCGAAGATCTTTGTCATTACGATAAGACCATAGAGCAATATGAAAATCACCAGGAAGAACATCGCTTTAGCCAACGGGAACATAGTAGTTATGCTAAAGCTAGTCTGAGTCACAATAGACAATGCGAATATTAGCGATAATGCAATCGACAAACCTACAATAGGTCCTTTAGCCTCGCCTGGTTTTCCGAAACCCTTACCCCAGACCATGCTAAAACCAAGATATGTCATCGAAAGGAATATCGTGAAGAAAAGACCGAAATCAATCATCTTTGCATGCTGAAGATATTCTCCTCCACTGAAGAAAGAATCAATCCTTGACATACCAGAGCAACCGCTAATGAACACAGATAGAACTAATACTAATGTAAATAGGCTCCAAAACTGTCTCTTATTCATGAAACGCCTCTTTTCTTTGTTTTCTATCATTTTTAGCTTTATAAGGGTTTTCCTTTTTATTGCGTTTTTATTACTTAATTACGGCATTACAGGTCTTTTGACCATCTAAGTTGGTCAGTTGTTTGGCGCAGACTTTTTTGTCTTTTTTTGTTCTTCTGGTTTGTAGTTGTATGTATATTGTCTGAACGCATTTTCATTATATTGAACATGAACAGTTATCGTCTCATTTGCATTGACACTCAGCCACCCACCAAGACTCAAATTATATGCTTGTGACATGCCGAAATCAATATTGTACTTATGCCTGAGCTTATTCTGGAAATCTATTTTGAACTGTTCTTCATTAGGTGCTTGTCTTGAATGACCAAAAACAACTGCATTGAAACCGAACTTTTCAGGTATCCATCTTTCTATATTATCTGCGTATTGTGAGATTATATCCCAATCTTTCGCTCTGTTCAATGGATTAGAAGCAAACAAGGGACTGCTTTCACTATAAGCCATCCACAACTGTATATTTCTTGACCTTATAGCATTTTTTATCGTCTTGCAGACATTCTCCAACTCTTTTCTTGAAAAATAAGGAGTGCCAGTATTCTTGCTGTTCCTGAATTCACGTGCCTGACTGAAATCAATAGATTCATTATTCGTGACATAATAAGGTATACCTGCATGGATAAAAAGAATATTTTCATGTTCATCAATATAATGCACTTCCAGGTTTTCACGCAAGAACTTTATGTGCTCAGATATTTTTTTACTTTCTGCTTTTGCATTTATAAGAACATTAGGATTTGCAGCCACTTCTACAGGATCAAGACCTAATTCTTTACACACGCCTCTTTTATCATTGAACATCCAACTCGACTTGAGGAATTCCAGTCTCAAGTAAAGAGCGCGGTATTTTTTAAATTCTTTTTTGTTGATTAGACCGCCAAGAACAGCACCTGCCATCTGACCAATTCTCTGCCTCATCGCATTATTTTCTTTTCCAGGATAGAAAAAGTCTGCATTCAACAGAGTGAACGCAATATTCTTTTTCATATTATCATTGAACTTGATATTATATTGTTCAATTGTATCTATCAGCTTTGTTTCAAAAGTATTCTTGAATTCCATGAATTTCCTGTAAGTTCTGCTTTTTGGATTGTCGTATCCTTCCCAGTCGAATGCGCCAAGGAACATAGCTTCGTGATTGCCTATCAAAAGAACAAGATTATCTCCTGCATTCTTTTTAAGGCGCTCTATAAATTCAAGAGTTTTGAAAGTATGCGGACCTCTGTCAATATAATCACCTAACAAAACAACTTTAGTTCCTTTTTTTGCAGCCCAATTAAGTCCTTTGTCAATGACCTTAGATTTGAAAAGAATATTAACAAGACGATTATAATCTCCATGCACATCGCCTATAGTTATTACTTTAGGTGCGAGTGCTTCAATAGGTGTAGGTGGAGGAGATGCGGTCTGTTGAATTTTTCCTTGGTAATACCTCCTGTGCTGAGTTAAAATTTCCACCAGACTATCAATCTCTCCTTTTTCTATATCTGTGAGGAAAGGATGTTCTTTTTTAACTTTTTCAGCAAAAGCAACAGTCTCATCCATCGCCGTAAGTATCTCTGTAGGACTTCCACCAGAACTCTCAACTTCACGGACTTTCAGCGCTACCACTCTCTTAACTTTCAAGAACGCTTGGCGTCTGTCTTCTTTTTGTTTTTTTACTCTATCTGTCTCTGCATCTTGTGAAGCTTGCTCTAACTGTTCTTGGAGTCTTGTAATCTGTCCACGGAACTGTTCTACCTGTCTTGTAAGATTTTGATTTCTCGTAATCTCTTCCTGAAGCTGAGAATTTGCTGCATTAAGTTCTGCCTGCCTGTCAGCCAGTTTGCCTCGCACGTTCTCTAATTCCATCTGCATTCCTGGAACTTGTGCTGCCTGATGTTCACTCTGTTTAAGTTTGGGTTGCAGTTCTCTAAGATCTTTCTCAATACGTTCTTTCTCTTCCCTTATATTTTCTGCTTTACCATTGGCTTCCGCAGCCTCTTGGATTGCGGTATTCATAGCACGCTCTAGTCTTTCTATAGCTATACTTGATTCACGTTCAAGAATCTCATTCTTTTCAACCAGTTCTCCACGTATCTCACTTAGCAGTGCAAAATCCTTTTGTAATGCTTCAATATCCCCTGATAATTCCTCTACAAGTGAATCTCTTTCCAAGAGTTTTGTTTTTAATATATCAGAAGCAGCACCTTGGTTCTGTGCCGTTTCAAGCTCAGCACTCTTCTCTGCAAGCTGTTGGTTGATATATTTTTCAGCCGTCTCAAGTCTTGTAATTTCTCGATCCATCTCACTGGCTTTACCTTCGAGAGTGTCAAGATCTGACTTCAGATTATCCTCGATAAGTATCTGTTCATCAAGCCGGTTCTTTAATTTAGCAGTTACTTCTTCGTGTTCAGCTTTCATGCGATCTATCTTTCTATCAAGATTGGTCTTATGTGCTTCTGCATTCTTTGCTCTTTCTTCTGCTTCTTTTTTCTGAGCCTCGATAGTTGATTTATCTTCTTTAAGATTCTTTATCAGCTCATTTTTTTCAGCAATACTATTATTAAGATTCCTTAGGAATTCTCCAAGCTCTTCATCATCACCTTCCTCATCAGACGACATCTTTTTTGTCTTTGCCTGAGATAATTCGAACTTCAGTCTATCTACATTGTCTATCTGTTCTACAAGCAGCTTTCTGATATTTCCTAACTCAATTTCGTTTTCTGCTGCGGCCTCTTTTGCAGGAAGGGTCTCTTTTTCATAACGGTTTTTCCATTCCTGCATCTCTCGGGTCATCTTTGCAAGAGATTCTTTCTTTTTTTCTAAAGCAACAGTCAATGATTTATCCCTTGTAACCAATCCTCTTATCTTAATAGTCAAGTCTTCGCGAGTTTTTTCGATATCTTTTCCTGCTTTTTCAGATGCCTTAAGAGCTTCTTTAGACCAACGTTCAGCTTCTTCATGTTCTTGATCGTAAAGAGTCTGAAGATGTCTTAATTCTTTATTCAATCTGTCCAATTCTTTTTCAGTATCATCAATGCTTGATTGCATTTCTTTCTCTTTTTTCTGAAGTTCGGCAATCTCTGAATCTTTCTCTTTCTTGACCTTTTCAAATATGGCGCGTGCAGATATCAGAGATTCATTTGCTTCAATCATAGCGTCGTCTGCATTTTTTGCCGCTGTTTCAAACCTTCCTGCTTCAGCTCTTGCTTCTTTGAGTTTACTATGGGTATCTGCAAGTTCTTGTTCCAGCGTCGAGTTCTCTGCTTGGATAGCAGACATCTCAGTACCTATTGCGCGTATTTTTTCCTGATTTTCCTTGATTGCTTCTTCGTGCTCAAGTCTTAACTGTTCACGGACATCAGCTTCAATCTCAGGAGCAAGTTTTGTAAGGTCCTTATTCAGACGGTCAATGTCTTCTTCCATCGCTTTTTTGTTTTCTAGTAGTGTGCGCTGTTCAGCTTCAAGATCTTCTTTTGCATTTGTGAGTTTATTTTCAGCATCCTCCAGTTCTTTTATGCGTCTGTTTGACTGGGTTAACTGATCTTCAGCATTTCTTGCGCGAGTCTCTTCTGAAGAACGCAACTGCTCCTTAGCGACCAAAGATTTAATCATCCTTGTGATAATATTCTCCTGCTCATTCACATTCTTAGAAAGCCGGTCTATAAGCGCAGACTCAAGATCATCTTTGCTTTTCTTGGAAACTTCCCTTGCTTCAGCAAGATCATCCTGCCATCTCTTCAGAGTCGCGTTCACATCACCCAGATCAGTCTCAAGAGCAGCAACCTTTTCTTTCAGTTCCTTGTTCTCCTTTTCAGAAGCAGCAAGTCTTGACTCAAGATCATTTATCTTACGAGAAGCATCTTCTGCATTTGCTCTAGCAATCTCTGCCTGAGCAGCATGAGTGACTCTCATTTCGATGAACTTAGACTGTTTCAATCCTATGATGTGCTCATGGAACTCTTTCACAGTCATTGAAGCTTGTATTGCAAGTTCATGGTGTTTTTTTGCAGCAGGGATGAGATTATCAACTGCCTTATCAATCCGGTCTAATTGTGCCTGCATCTCATCATATTTCATGTCGCGCCAATCAGGCTTGATTGCACTAGATAGCTTTTCTACGGTTGACTGTATTCTTCCTCTAAGAGCCTCAAGATATCTTGCCTGACTTTCAGCCTCACCAACCTCTTTGAAAAGAATCTGGTCTATGTCCTGAGCCATCGCCCCGCTCAGCTTCTCTTCCAAACTCCTCAGTCTCGCAATTTTTTTTTCACTGTCCTGACTATTTAAAGCAGCAGCGTAAGCTTTCATGTCTCGCTTTAGTTTATCTTCTAATGTAGCAAGGTTCTTTTTTCTGGCAACAGCGCCTTTCTTAGGATCAGAATTCAGAGCTTTTGCAGTCTCGACTTCCTCGTGAAGTTCAGCTATTACGCTCGCAAGAAGCTTCTTGCTGGTTTCCAGCTCTACAGCAATACCCTCACCAGTCTGCAGTAGACGGTTCTTTGTCTCTTCAACAACCTGTGCTTGTGCTGCTTGCAGCTCTTTGCGTTTTTCTTTAGGACTGTAAAGTTTTATGTTAGAAACAAAAGAATTCATCAACTGCTTTAATTTTCCTTCGGATTTAACTTCAGCTTCAAGTTTCTTCTGAGCATCTTCTGTCCTTGACTCCAAACTTGCAAATTCTGCTTGAATTTCAGATACTTTCTGTGTCTTTATCGGGATTGGTGTTCCTTCAAGCCACGCATTGAATTTAGCGAGTCCTTTGTTATGCCTTAAGCTTGTATGGAAAATCGTACCGCCCATACCTGCAAAAGCAACTATGAAAATACCTATGAGAATGCTTGTGAAATTACCTCTAGTGAACATGAAGATTGCAATGGCAAGCACTGGCAGAGCCATACCGCCATACATCATCAACATATTTTTTTTAACCATTTTACATACCTTTCAATATTATTTTAATAATTCCCAATATCCAAATAATTCCTGTCAATCATTCTATCTTTTTGATATCCTCTATTATGATATCCATAACTTTTTCCAGCTTATCCAGGAAGTATGCTTTCCTCTGATTTTCATCACCTTCCTTAGGTAGGTTGCCTCCCATGATATAGATAGCTTCATTTCTCATAGACATCAGACGGTCATATACTTCGCTCTTAACTTTTGTCAGCCGGTCTATAACCGATCTTTTGATGTCCTCTATCTTAGTTTCATTACCGGCAGCTTTTACTATCAACGCTTTCACATCACCGACAGTCGCTTCCATCGCTTTTTCTAACTCTTCACTGTATTTCTTTAGGCCTTCCTTGTCGGTCGCGTCATTGCTCACGAGTTTCATCGCAGCATCTATCTTATCCTCTGACATGAAAATGTTCTTCTCGATCAGTTCTTTTACATCTCCAAGGACTTTTTGCTCTGGTCCTTTATCTTCAATATATTCACTCTCTTTTTCCCCCGCTTTTGTCTCTGCCTCTTTTTCTCCAGCTTTTCCTCCATAATTATTAAGATTCCTTTCAGTAGTATCATAGTCTACAAGGAGTTCATTCTTAGTGTAATCATCAGTGACTTCATCAATAAGGTCTTTTGTTTTCTTTAGATTAACTTTAACTAAATCATTATTCCAATCACCCAATTTCGTTACTAATGCAAGATATCTCAGTGTTAAAGGTTTCAGTGCTCTGTCTTTCAGAGTGTGTATCTCTTTCAACGTTTTTTCTTTCATTCCATCGTCACTGATTTTTTCGGCTAATGCTTCCGCTTCTTTCACGCTAATCAACGCTTTTGCAATATTAGGTTCTTTCTTTTCAAGTTCGTTTACGCCTGCGTCTATCTTCTGCTTTATCTTATCACCAAGAGTCGGTTCTGGAGTTGGTTCACGAGTCTTTTCTTCACTTTCTGCTTTTTCCACGTCTTTTACTTCAGGGAATAGATTATTTATTTCAGCGAGTATATTGAGTTTTCTGTTTTCATCTGTGGGTTTTTCTTCTAATATGTCTCTTATCTCTAAGATTAGTTTATCTGCGTCGTCCTGTCTTCCGGCAGTCTTTAATTTTTTGGCTTCTTCAAAACCCTTCTCTGCAATTTCTGCGTGACTAGTCGACTCTATTTTCGCAGTATTTTCTTTTATCTTCTTATCTATATCTGTGAGACTAAGATCAGAATCAAGAGCAATAGCTTGTGCTTTTGCCATCGTTTCCTTATACCTTTTCAGCAATTCTTTCGCTTCCTTAACTTGGTGTATATTCATCTTAAACCCTCATGATACTTCAGGATAATAATCGTCTTAAAGCATCGGTTATGTGCGTTCCGTCATGAAGTGCTTTTGCCAATGCGTAAAGTTTCTGCATCTTATTGTTATGTTCAACTTTCAGTTCGTTGAACTCGCTGTTATGATCGTTACTTATGAAATCAATATCTTCCATGCGCTCTGCAAATTCCATTATCTTTTTGAAGTATGATGCATCACCTGTATCTATGCCTGAGTTGAATTCGGATATAATCTTAGGTTTCATAGATTCAAATACTTTCGGAAGACTGAACACTATTATTGCTTTTGCATTCGTTATCATATCCACAAGAACATCCTTGTTCTCAGGCTCCAGCTCTTTACCTATCAGCTCTCTCGCACTCTCAATGACGTGCGAAGCAAGATAGACTGCAGTATCATGATTCCCGTTGTTCCTGGCACGTTCAGCCTGATCAAGGAAATTCTGTTTCAGATTATTAACTTCATCATTGTGCATCTGATGCACTGCGCCTTTCACTTCTTTCATACGCTCTATCAAAATCCTCAGCATATTTATCTTCCAGACAAACATCTGGTTAAGGCGCTGAGAATTAAGGCGTAATTCTTTTATGTGTGATATCATGTCGTGATAATTCGCTTTTTCACCTTCAATCATCTTTGCGTCGTTCAACATTGAATTAAGAACTGCAACCATGCGGTCACAGGCAGTGCTCATCTCAGTGAACTTATTCCTGTTCTCATCTATCTGATGTATCATGTTGTTGATGAAGTCTTTCTCCTTGAAATTAAATTGCTTGAACGTGTTAAGTACATCTGAATGCGCATCAAATAATTCATGGACTTTCTCAAGAGCTTTTAGTTCATTAGAAAGATCTGCTGGGAGTGTCCTTAGTATCGTAAGCTGATCCTTTATTTCTGCAAGTATAAGATCAATCTTGGTTTTCTCTGTTGCGTCATTGAAGACTTTTAGGCTGTGTATGTGGTCAAAGATGTTGCCACCAGGACCTGATGCTGATGCAGTTTTTATAAACTCTATCTCTCCACCGATAGTCTCTTTTATGTCTGTAGTCAGCATGTTGACTATGTGTCTTTCCCTGTCGAAAGCGACCTTCTCGTTACCTACTATATCACAGAGTTCCTTGAAGTGGTACAGCATCGCTTTTTCTTTATCCTCTACTTTGCGAAGTACTGATTCGACTTTGGATTTGTGGTGTTTTCTGCCACGTCTATTACGCCAGTTATTGTATCTTTCATTTATGCTCTTACGTTTCCATAATGTGAGTCCTGACATCAAGAGGAATGCGAGGATAACAATAATCCAAACCCATTTGCTACCGATGTTCTCTAGTAGGCTGTCTGCTTCTGTCTTAGGTATGCAGTTCTGACAGTTATTGCACTGCTGATCACTATTACATCCTAATGCCATGCGACGGACACCTGCTCTGCCACCTGGATCACAGCTCTCTCCACGGTCCATACGACCATTTCCGCAATTGGCTATAACTTGTCCAGGCAGTTCTATCTGTGATGGGTGAGGTGGAGGTGGGAGGCCTACAAAAATACTGTCGAATCCAGCAAAAAGTTTACCAAGCCAAGATTCTGAACCTATAATTTTCCTCAGGAAACCATTGTTTTCGCACATACCTCCATCGTCATCACAAAGCATGTTCCACATCAGAGCGATAAGTGCTATCGAGACTATTACTGCAACCACTGCAGACAGTATCTTGCTCATGATGGTGTCTTTAGTGAAGATGAACTTTTTGAGCATAGCAAATATTCCCAGGAATATCAAAAGGAAAAGTATGACTCCTGCAAAAGGAAGCAATTTTTTGAGAGTAAACTTTCCTCCGTAAACAAGACCTATAGATAATGCCAATCCTAATGCTATCGACAGGACCACGCTTGCATTCTTTGCGTCTTTGAACACCTTGCTGAATCCCATATAACATAATGTGATGAATATTATCGCAAAGAGGAAGAAATCAATGACGGTAGGTTCATCCTGGCTTGCATAATTATCAAGGAAACCACCTATGTTGCTTCCCATGTTTCGCAGAGAATCGCCGATAGCTGCAGATGCCACGTCTGTCATGAAGATCAATATAATCAGAGCAAGGACTAATAGCACGCCCAGCTTTATTATTGGGGCGTTACCTTTCGCGTTTCTTGTCGTTGGTTTATGATTCTTCATGTTTATTCAGTTAATTTTAGTTCTGTATATCTTCTGTATTTCTTCAACCTGTACGGTCTAACAGCTCATATTCTTCAGGAGATAGCTGATCCCTGTATCGTGGGTAAGGAACATGTTTGTGTGCCCATCTTTCTGCACCCATCGATTCACGATACGATCTATCAGAGTAATAATCCATCTCAGTTTTCATATCATCAAACTCTGATGCAAGGTTAACCATCCTGTGAGACATCCTGCTGAGATTGCTAGCCAAAACAGGCAATTGGTCCATCATCTTATTGATGAAAGCATCAATGTTCTTCATCATGGAATTGTAATTATTATCGTCGATAGAACCTGATTTTCTGGTTTCATATAAAGATTTCATCTGATTTATTGCTTTCAAAGCGAATTCGCTTGGTCCTGATGCGATAATTCTCTCAAATTCCTGATCTGCGGTTGAGTCATCTATCTTACCTGCGCTGAGCCTGAATAAAATATTTCTTGTCTTAACAATCTTCATGATGTCAGAAACCCGTAAGAGATAAGTATCAACATCCTTGTCAAGAGCCCTGATATTTTTGTAATCACTTTCAGCAAGATTAGCAGCAAGTAGAGTCTGCTTGTTGAGATGGTCAAGTTCTTCTTTCCGCTTTGAGAGTTCTGCAAGATTCTTTGCGTGAGCTTTCTTTAGTGCTTTAATCCTGTCAGTCATGACTTTAGTGAACTCTTGCCTCTCAGATTCGATATCTTTTTTCATCTGCTCGAGGTTTGAGTGAATAATTTCTGCAATCTCTTGCTTGGCCTCATTTTCAACTTTAGCTATGTGATTAAAAGAAGTCAACTTCTTTTCATAAGCCAATATATATTGCATAAATTCGTCCCGGCCTTTCTGTGCTTTTTCAAGCACACTTTCGACAAGCTGTTTGTCACCTGCTTTTGCCAGAGCTCTGATTATAGGGTGTTTCTTTTTTTTGCTCTGAACAGCAGTATGGAATCCGAACCAATTAGGGAAGTCTTCATCTTTCTCATTATCCCTGACCATGCCGGCTTCCTTCCTGAACGTGTTATCTTTCATATCTAACATCTTTTCAAGATGCTGTTCAAACTCGCGCATATGATTGAATCCCCTAGGTTTGGTCAAAAGATTTTCAATTATGTATGAAATCAATGTTTCTTTTCCTTTCAGGTTGTTCAATGCCCATAGCTTAGGTAGTTTTTCTTTAGGTCGGTTTTTGAATATTTTGGCTGCAGAGTTATCAGGATATTTTTTCTCTATCTCAACCAGTATATTTGTAATCCAGGTATTAAATTCAGCCAGATCAGCAGAGGTCTGCAGATTCTTGAACTGATCTATCTTGTTTCTGAAGAAATTCCATTCTTCCTGAGTCGGTATGTGTTTCTTTTTTAGGGTCTCTGCCAGATTCTTTATCTTCTTTAGCAGATCTTTGTCTGCAGGAATCTTCCTGTCAGGATGTTCAAGCTCCTGTATCATCCTGTCAACCATACGTTCACCAGGATTTCCAGAGACAAACTTGGTGATGAAGTCATCATTATTATCGATGAAATTCTCAATTATAGCTGTAAGCCATGCTGCTTCATTACCTTCAGGAGTCTTGGCAAAATCGTCATCCATCAAGCCAGCTATGTGAGCCATAGATTCACCAATCGCTGCAGTGAATTCTACTCTTTTCTTAGCTTCAGGATCGATATCCTTTCCAATTTCTTGTATTTCTAATGCCATCTTGAATCTCCTAATCTAATCATGGACCCTTTCGCAGGGACTCTGCAATCTTGTTCTCTATCTTCTCGACTTTCTCGTTGATCTGGTCATACAGGTTAGGATTTCTTGTACCTTCATCAGCAGTAAGTCTGTATAATTTCTTAATCTCGTCAAGCTGACCTGTAAGTTTCTCAATATTTCCCTGCATCTTTTTGACATTATCTTTAGGCGCCCATCTATCTCCTATGAAAGGCAATGCTCTTAGGAACGGCTCTTTGATTTTTCCACTTTGGACTAGCTTTGTTATATCGCTCTCGGTTTTCTTTTTGCGTTCATCAAGTATCTTACCCAGGATACCTCCACCAGCAAAGAAGCTATAGATGAAACCTATCATGAAACCAATACCTAGATTCCATAAAATGCTTGCAACACCAACATCTCCTGCTGCAACTGTGCCGCCCCATAATGATGTTCCGAGCATGTTTAATATCAATGATACAAATGCGTAAGCAAGACCGAAACCGAAACCTTTTTTGGTTCCTTTAGGATCTTTCTCTCCGCTCATTGACTTGCTGAGTTTGTTTCCTATCAATAGTACAGTAATCCAACCACCAATTGTAAGTATCTGGTTTTTGGTCACCCTTTCATTCGCAAGCAGCGCTGCAAGTATGAGTGATAATATTATAGGCATCCACTTGCCAGTCCTGTCAAAGCCGAGGTTCTTACCATAACCATTGAAGAGCAGGAAGAACAGCAGTCCTGCAATTATGAAAGCAGGCAATCCGGAACCTCCAGTGTTCGTGCGTAATATTGCTTGTTTACAAGCAGCAGGATTATCTGCTGTTGCCTTGAAGTAAGCACCAGTACCGCAACATGGTGGGTTGCTGAACCAACTGGATCCTATATTCCTCCACCATGGAGGATTAGGCGCTGCACAAGGACTGAGTGGTCTGGAGGGACCTATGAGGAATTGAGTCGTATCACGGAACCCTTCATTATGCCACATGTACTGAGGAACACCTCCGACGACAAACTTAGTGGCTATTATCAGAGCTGCGACACCTATAATTATGTACATCACAGTCATCGTAGTCTTATCAGAGCCCATATGTTTTTTCAACAATAATGTGAATAGTATGAATAGAACTCCGAACAATATGAGTGCGTTTATCCAGAACTGCATGCTCAAAATATAAGTTCTGATTTGAGACCAACCAGTTCTGATGCTGTCAAAAGGACCTGCCTCTACGACGACTGCGTTGGCAAAGAATGACAATCCTATGAAGAGCACAAGCATCCAGATTTTCATCTTTATACTGTTTTGTCTCATGCTCTCGCTGTCTTTGCAATATTTTTTCTTCCTGTTCATCTTAGCGGATTTCATTGTAGACCTCCGCTCTCAGAAAGATATTTTTCGTCGGGAACTTCTTTGAACTCTATATTGCTGAACATCAGTTTGCACCACATCTTGAGAACTGAATTTGCAAAGTCGAAAGTCTTATCCGTCTTGACGATAAGATCCACTTCAACTAATCTTTCCAGAAGAGACTTGGTGACAGGACCAGACCTGTATACAAGTCGGGCAACTTCAGTCAGCCTCAAAGGTTCGTTTTGAGAAACGACCTTCAAAATAGTCTTGAGGAGTGCTTCACCCCTCGCCCTGTTAAGGGAATCGGTAAACAATCTGCTGCAATAAGAATATGAACTTGAATTTTTTGTAGTGATTTCCGATAGGAGCAGGTATCTTATGAGCTTGATATTTTTTTGAGTATCATTAGTCTTTTCTTTGCTGAACCGTTCTGCTATTGTCTTGATGAACATAGGCATTCCGTCTGTAAGTTGGTCTACCTCTTTGATTATTCGCTCTTCTGTCTTACCTGCAATCTTTTCGAAAAGCTCTTTTGTTTCTTCTAGAGACAGTGGCGGTATTTCGATGATATCCTTGGTAAAATTCTTGAGTGCTGCTTTCATTACCTGCGCTGCAGATGAAGCTATGATGAAAGATGCATTTTTGTTCTTTGATATCGTTTCGAAGAATATCTTAAGTGCATCTTTTACCTGTGCAAAGTTGTTGAGCTTCAGAAGCTCGTCAAAATTATTCAGAATTATTGTCTGCTTCTTGGTCTCTGAGGCATATGCTTCAGCAAACCTGAATGCTTCTTTTAGTAGCAGCGTCTGATCAGGTTTAATTTTCTGCAGTTCGTTGTTGATGTTGTAGATTATGTCTATGCACTTCTTGTTCAGTTTCAAAGATTTCAGTTTGTCTATAGACTGGAAAGCTGCAACGCTCGCACTTTTTTCAGTGCTGTTAAAGAAACAGATACTGCCTATCAGATCAACTGCAAAATTTTCAGGAGAAAGGCTGAACTTTCTCATATCCAAATAGAAATAGTCTTTTTTTTGACTTAGATGCTTAAGAATTGCTGTGCGACCGAAACCAGAATGAGCAAGTACTGCTGCAAAATTGTTATTAGAAATAGAATCTTCTATGTTCTTCATGACAGACGTCCTGCCAGTGAATAATCTGCTCTCTTTTTCAGTGTTGTTCGGTTGCAGCATCAAAGTCACTAAAATTTGTTTACCAATTGGTATATAGTCTGTTCTGTATATTTAAATGTTTTGTTTCGCGAAATATGATAATAAAATGACCCTTCCGGGGGGTGAGAATGGAAGGGCCACAATTCTTAGAGACCACGGCAAAGGCTGATCTTAGCCTTTATTAGTTTGAATGGTATATAGTTGATTTGATATTTATTCCGATTGGTATACTTATATTTAAATCTTTTGTTTTTTATTTAAGTTATTTCTTACAGATTGGAATATATACAGAATGGTATAAATAGTTTGTGGTTTTGTGTTATTTTGTGCGCTAAGAACTATATTTATACTCGGAGCGGAAATACTCCACCGTTTACGGTGGAGATGTGCGCTCCGGTCGACCTACTATTGATACACAAAGAATCAGAGATTCTTTGGTACTCAAAACTCTTCGAGTTTTGGTACAAAAACATCTTTGATGTTTTTTAGTACCAAAACCTTTGGTTTTGTGTACCCCGACCTTCAGGTCGGGGAGTAGGTCATTTCATACTAGCTACCACTGCGCTACGTTAGATGCTTTTCAAACGGTCAGTCGTGCAGTTGTTTACTGGCTTGTTTTTTCGTGAACTGCGCTAGGCAGTGGTAGCTGAGCTTCTGATTGGTGAATATGAGCAGAAGACACGTTTCATCACTCCCAAAACTTTATATACCACCCATTAATCCTGCAGGGTGGTGTTATTAATTATGGAAGGCACAATAGCAAACTTCAAAGGAAGCCAGAAGAGAAAGGTCATGAACCAGATGATTATACTTACTGAGGGTGTTGACAGCAAAGAAAAAGCTGATAAGCTCGTCGGAAAGAAAGTTACATGGACATCACCAGCAGGCAAAGAGATCAAAGGCGAAGTCAGATCAGCACACGGCAATTCCGGAGCACTCAGAGTTCTTTTCGAGACAGGCATGCCAGGACAATCATTGGCAACCAAAGTTAAGATAGAGTAAATCTTTCTATTGTTTTATTCATTGTTTTATTATTAGTTCTCTTAGAATAATTTTATAAACTACTAGTCAATTTTTTATAAGTATATTTATATATAAATAACCTATAAGGGCTCTTAGCTCAGCCTGGTAGAGCGTCCGGTTGGCATGCGTGAGACAATTGTCTTGTGTCCAAAGATCGGGAGGCCGCGGGTTCAAACCCCGCAGAGTCCATTTGAGAAAATTAATTTTTTAATTCAAAAAAAAGAGGTAATATGAAGAAGTTGACAACTTCAATACTTGTACTTGTTCTATCAGTCTTATTATTGTTGCCAACAGTATCTGCATGGGCAAGACATGATCAGATGACTGAAGAGATAGTCAAAGACCTCGGATGGTTGGACAGATTTGAAAACATAACAGTCACAGAATATCTGTATGATGATGACAGCATAAACGATATCAAGATAAGATATTATAATTCAGAACCAGGATATTTAGGACCTAATGATTTCTATTATCACGCACTCTACGAAAATATATTTTTCTTCAAAGGCGCAGAAGTAGGAACTCCAACATCTGCACGACAGATACTATCTGATTTCTCTGATGAACCAGACTGGGAGATGGACCAGAACCTCGAGCTCAGCTGG
>CAZXTQ010000021.1:0-1880 GCA_964643595.1 uncultured Methanosarcinales archaeon | reverse complement strand
GCAAGCCTTTAGCGGAGAGAGTCAAGGCTACAGACATATGTACTATCCTACCGGGTCATTCCATATACCTATGGGTTTTGTTTCTCAAGGACAGACACCTGATCGCGCACAACATTTTTATGACCTTGCAAAGTTCGCTTTTGAAAGAGGAGATACCTACTGGGGATTCAGGTTTCTTGCAAGATCACTTCATTATATTGAAGACATGGCACAACCATACCATACACGACAGTTCTACTGGAAATACATTGACATATCCAATCCGTATCACGGCACTATACAGAACATAAAGAACTATCATTTTGTCTATGAATCATATATTGCTAACAGATTTAGACTAGAACAGCAAGACGTACTGCCAAAACAGTTCATCAGTGCATTGAGATATTCTTTGCCTGTTGAGACGGATAGCCCTTATAACCTTGCAAAATACATTGCGTTAAGAAGTTACTGGAGAAGTTCAGTGACCTGGAAGACCTCAATAGACTTTTTCGGAGATAAGTATATGACTGGTGATGGTGCGATGATGTCTCAGGATGAATTCTTTCAAATGGTGGCGCAGGACGATGAAGTCGCGAAGAGATTCAATGAAGATGCAGAAAGACGCATGATCCTCGCTGGCAAAGCAGCAAAGAGTTTCTTAGAATTTGCAAGGAAAGATTTAAATCTGGATGAGTATGAACCATAGCTGATAACAATGGGTTCAGCTAAAAGAGAACGAGAACTTCTTTTCATAACAGGCAACAAGAATAAGCTACGCGAAGCCCGAGGAATATTATCAGACTATTCTGTGAAGAGCTATGACATTGACCTTCCAGAACTCCAGGAAGTCAACGGTGAATTGATAGTCGAAGACAAGATACGACGGGCGCTGAAGTTAGCAGACAAAGAGATATTTGTAGAAGACACCGGCCTTTATTATGATGCGCTCGGAGGGTTGCCTGGTCCGCTAGTCAAATGGTTTCTGAAGAAATCAGGACGGCGGGGTCTTTTGGCTATCCTTTCTGCGTATGACAACAAGACTGCCTGGGTGAAGTGCTTTATCGGATATGGAATACCTTCATCTGATGGTGGTGCGGGTGAAATACATGTTTTTGAAGGCATTGTAAAAGGAAGGATGGTCGAGCCTATGGGTGATAGTGATTTTGGTTTTGATCCTATATTCTTACCTGACGGTTCTGATAAGACTTACGCACAGATGAGCGAATCCGAGAAGAATTCACTTAGTCATCGCAGGATCGCTCTGAAGAAATTGCGTGATTTTTTAGAGAAAAAGATATGAATAAATCGTATTTGTTTAGCTCAATTTTAGCAGCACTGCCACGCGGCTACATCAAATTTGGTTGCTATTCTAAGAATATGTATTTGGTCGCTATGCGAACATTGTGTAATATGATTGAAGTGCAACCCACTCGGAATTTATTCTGGAAGACACGCAATGCGCAGGGGCAGCACTGCCAATAACAGCTAAACAAATACATTTGAAATAGTTTTATCGTCTCTTAGAACTAAGATTTCTGGCTTTCTCTTTCATGCTCTGCCAGACACCCTTATTACTGTCAGCTTTTATAACAAATATTCCCAGCAAAATCAAAAGAACACCCTGAAGAAGAGGCAAGAAAAGGCCTGCGATACCTACCAAGATAAGACTTATGCCCAATCCATACTGAAGCGCCTTGATCATTAGTTTCAAAACGCGGTGAAACTTTTAATATACTTTGTAGTCACTAAAAAGTAAGATAAATTATTTTGCTTCGATAAAACCAAAAAATCATGTGGAAGCATTTAAAAGTGGCTAACGAGATTATATACATATAATATGTACGTAATAAGTCAGCTAGACTGTAAATATATGCCGCGCTCCGTCAGAATAATTCACA
>CAZXTQ010000020.1:0-17696 GCA_964643595.1 uncultured Methanosarcinales archaeon | reverse complement strand
ACTATGCAGGCATCTTCGAAGGCAACGTAAACGTAACAGGCAACATAACTTCAGGCACAAACACAGTCTTCATCGACGGTACTAATAGCAGGGTGGGTATAGGTACAAAGACTCCTGATTCTACGCTCGACATCAATGGAAGTAAAGGTATTCATGTCAGTATGAATGCGCCGGTAAGACTTGCGACTCTGACTAATGCTTCTAGTTTAGGTGGTGCGAACTCTATATATGTTGACGGGAGTTATGCTTATGTGACTTCATCACTTACAGATAGTTTTGCGATAATTGATATTTCTGATCCTGAAAACCCTTCACAGGTCGGTAATTATACTAGTTCAGTATATTTGGATTCTCCGCAGGATATTCAGGTGATTGGTAAATATGCTTATGTTGTTGCAGCTACTAGCGATACGTTGGCTATTTTAGATATAAGTAATAAATCATATCCGGTACTTGTAGGGAATTATACTACTGCTGACGGTCTTGAAGATGCATACGGAGTGTTCGTTGCTGGAAGATATGCTTATGTTGCTGCGTGGCAGGATAACGCTCTTACAGTTATTGATATTTCAGATCCTTCAAACCCTACACTTGTAGGGTCTTATTCTAGCGGAAGTAATATACCCTCGGCGGTAGATGTTTATGTGTCAGGAGATTACGCTTATGTAACAGGAAGATCTGGTGGGCGGTTTGCTGTTATAGATGTGTCTGACCCAACAAATCCTGGTTTGGCTGCCAGCATAAGTTCTCCTGACGGTTCTAGTAGTGTCTATGTTTCAGGAAGGTATGCTTATGTTACTTCAGATACGACAGACCGGCTGATTATTTTTGATATATCCGATCCATACGCTCCGGTTGAGATGAGCAGGACTTTAAGTTCAACATACTTCGACAACGCTAAAGATATCTACGTCGCAGGAGATTATGCATATATTGCATCGGCCACAGACGACATGCTTACGGTAGTGGATGTTTCTAATCGTTCAGCACCTGTAGTTGTTGCGAGTTACACTGATGGTACAAATCTCAATGAGGTGATGTCAGTATATGTTTCAGGCAAATATGCCTATGTTTCTGTGTGGGTTTCAGGCAGGTTTAGTGTTTTTGAACTTCCGGGAATTGATGCGCCTGCTGCAAGCTTTGGAGACCTAGCGGTGGGATCGTTGGATGTTGTTGATGATGTTCATATATCTAACAATCTTTATGTAGACAGTGCTTTGAACATAGGTCCTGGCGGGCTCCATGTAGGTGGAGGCAAAGGAATAAGCACTGATGCAGGAATTGTTGCTGGAGGAGATATAGTTCCATCATCCAACGACACCTACACCCTCGGCACTCCTGATCTCGTATGGAAGGAGGTTTATGTCGGACCTGGTTCGTTGCATATCGGTGAGACTACTCTATCTAATTCTGGAGGAGAACTCAGTTGGGATGGTAAACAGATTTCAGGCATATGGGCTGAGGATGGTGACGGGATAACATATATGGGCGGTAATGTTGGCATAGGCGAGTCTTCCGATAATACGATTGCTTTGTCTGTAAACGGTCCTCTTGCTGCGGATGGGTATATGGCAAAGACAATACCTGCTGCAGGAGGTACGTATACTCTTACGATTGATGACAAGTCAGGAGTTTTCTACAGATCTGCTTCATCGCAGAGATATAAGGATAATATAGAGACTCTGGAGGATGATTATAGTAAGATTCTCTAAATAAGACCTGTCTCTTTCAATTATAAGAGTACTGGTCAGAGAGATATAGGTGTTATTGCAGAAGAGCTTGATGACTTGGAGCTGTATGAGCTTGTTAGGTATAATGAAGATGGTTTGCCTGAGGATGTACTCTACGACAAGATGCCTCTGTATTTAGCGAAAGTTGTCAAAGATCAGCAGGATACTATCGAAAGACAGCAGGATGACATAGAGGAATTGAAAGCAGCAGTCAAGGCTCTGCAGGAGAAATAATATTGGTCTTTTCAATAAAGAGGTGATTTGATTAAGAGGTTCATGATAGTTGGGATTTTTGCACTCTTTATCCTGGCGATAGCCACAAACGTCTCTGCCCAGTCTATCCTTGACTGCCAAGTGTTCAACCAATCGCTCGTCCCAGGAGACTTCGTACCTCTCGTGAACACGTACCAAAGCAATAACTCGCATGCAGAATACGGTAACTTGTCCAATTTCAACTACACTATTGCTTGTAACGTCACAGACCCTGCAGTAAATTTAGATTATGGTTGCTCTGGGAATTATTACAGTGTTATCCAATTATACAACTACACTAACTCACATATCTCTATTGATGGTGTATACTCGAGAGATGTTTGTTTCAACACCAGCACGCCTGGTTATGGGTTTGCATCTCAGACTGCATTAGTAGGTCAACCGACGCCTGCAGATTATGAGTGTGTCTTTGCCATATTCAACCAGTCCAATTCGCACATATACGAGTGCAACCATACGAATGCGAGCCTGAATTATTTCTTACGGCTCTCTTCAGGAGATATCATTCCTCCAACAGGAACAATAATTATCCACGGCCCTAACGGAACATATCTCACCGGCACCCGAAATGTAATGCTCAACCTAACATTCACTGACGATCAAGCTGTATCTGAATGCCGTTGGGCGAACGACCAAGAGTCCAACTTAGCGACCCAACCGTGGGAGAACTGCACTACAGTAAAAGCCTGGATTCTCAGCGAACCAGAAGGCAACAAGACTGTCTACTATGAAATAAAGGATTGGGCTGACAACACTGCTGTTTTCAACGACTCTATAATTTATTCTTACACTCAGGACTACACGCCTCCATCTCTTCCAACAGTTTATGATGGCTTAAGCCAAGACATTGACTGGTGGAATAGCGACAACACTTTGCATGCCAATTGGTTCAATGTCAGTGATGACATTTCAGACACCATAAACTATCGTTACAGAATTCTGGAAAACGGTTCGTGCTATGATAATGATTGCAACTTCACAGATATCGGTACGCAAACAGAGATAACTGTAAACGGACTGACTCTGTACGAGAACTGGGTGTATTCTTTCGACATTGTCGCTTACGTATTCAACACAACGAGCCCAATAGCACAATCAAACGGAACACGGATAGATCTCACTAAACCTGATCAACCAATAATAAACAGCTCGTCCCACCCAATCCAAGGAACACCTTACGCAATATCAACAGTCCTGCTGAACTGGTCTGCAACAGATCCATTGAGCAACGGAAATGCGTCAGGTATTCAAGGTTATTCTTTTATCTTAGACAAAAGTCCAGGCACTGCGCCTGATAATATCGAAGATGACAGGTATTGGGAAACCATCAAATCGATGTCGAACAACGGAGCAGAGCAGGTGTTGAAGATAAACAGCACAGGCATTGCGTATGCCGTTCTCCAACAATTGCCGGGTAACGTAACTGAAAACGAGTCAGTAAATGTGAAAGTCAAACTCGCAGAGATGATTGAAGATACTGATGACACATTCAGTTTCCTAATATATCTAATAAAGAAATCAGAAGCATCAACTCCGGTCGGTTTCAGTCATGAATCTGATGCTATCTCGAACATCATCAACCAGACGATTGATATAAGATATGCAGAAGACATGGAAGATGCACGAACATACGAGTTCACGCTCACTGTCAACGAAACAGTCGATGACAATTCTAATGACATCTATCTTATAATAACATCTTCAACATCAGATGATGATAACAGGAAGAATCATTCCATTGCAGCATCAACAACTGTCAACCCATCAACCTGGACTTGGCTCTGCAATGAGACTGGAGGCAATTGCGTTGACACAACAGCCACTGTTGACTACGCGATAGAGGTCAAGAAGGCAGACTCAGGAGATGAATGGAACACCATATACCCAGGTCTTGCAGACGGAATCTACTATTTCCACGCTAAAGCCAAGGACAATGCAGGCAACTGGGGTGATACAGAGCACTTCCAGATCAATGTTGCTGCAGGAGGGGTTAGCATAGCGATAGCATCCCCAACAGACGGGCAGGTATTCACCACAGACACCGACGAAGTCAACATCAGTGTTAAAGCAGTGGTCAGCGGTAACGCAACAACTACTATCCACGTTAATTATCCTGATCAGACATCAACATCTTTCCCTTCTGCAACATTCGAGACAACAAATATTTTCCACAACATCACGCTACAACTAGGAACAAACGAGATCTATGCTGTTGCTAACACGACAGCCGGAGCGACGACTCGATCAAGCAGTGTCTACGTGATTGTTGCAAGAGCTGAAAGACCGCTGACTAACAAGACTCTGTTCATCAAACATGGTGCTTGTGCGGTAGCTAGCCAGGCATATCTTTGTTCTGAAACAGACAACGGAGCGCGGGTAGGTATGGCTTCAGAAAATCCTTCGATTGTGGGTGGTGGCCAGATTGTCGCAGATACTAGCGATAACACTATCAAGATTTTTATGTCCAGAGATTTCAACGCAGATGATGTTGCAGATGACTTCGCAGACAATGACTTCCTTGACTTGGAGACTCCAAGTTTCGGTTTCAGAAAAGAAGCTCCTGAGTTTGTGATGCAAAATGAATTAAGATACTCTGATGTTTTTATTTCAGGCACAACCCGATTAGAGCCGGGTAAGTACAACTTATACATAATCCATAATGGAGTAACACCAGATGGTAAGGTGAATTTAACGATTGAGGTAAGATAGAATGAAACCAACAAAAGCAAACTCAGCATTGCCTCGGCCGCCTAGCGAGCTAACAGTAAAGCGTGCGATAATCAACGCAGTTGTGCAAAATAAAAAGGGTGCTGAGTCAGAGCGAGCGCTGCCAAGGCAGTGCTGTTCCAAGCGCGAATCCGGCACAGGCTTTGTTATGTTCCATTCCAAAAAAGCCCAATTTTACATCTTCACTGCTGTAGTCCTTATAGCATACTCCACACTTCTGCTTCAATCAGACAGTGTCATACCAGAATCTTCAAAGAATTTCAGGAATGTTTATGACAACTACATTTTCGAATCCAGCCAGGTCCTGAACAACGCTCTTTTCGAACAACAAGACACTGATCAGGAATACGAAAGATTCCTGGACCAATTCATTTCCTACTCTCAGATGAAGAAACTCAGTATAGAGGTATTTTCTATCCTAGAGACAGAAGACTACGTCTACTTTTCAAATCATATGACAAACCCTGTACACATCATTAACGTCAACGAGACGGTCCCTGCAGGCGGAAAAACTTATTTCCTGCGCGCAGACCTCTCAGAAGCGGTTTTAGAGGTCAGAGATGACGTTTTCCATGAAAACATTTATAAATTCACAATCTCTCAGCAAGGTACTGATGCAAAAGCAGTGCTGAGGGTCAAAAAAGGGGCTAAGCGCGAGATTTTCGTGCAGGAATAGCCATGGCTAGAGGCATGGATATGAAAAAAAGAGGCAACAAAATCATCCGCAACAAGAGAGCAGTCTCTCCTTGGATATCTTGGGTTCTTCTTATCGCTTTTGCTATCATGCTTAGCGCTTTTATGTATGATTTCATGGTTGGTTACACTGAGGATTCTACTGAAGATATGAAAAAAACAGTTTACAATACTGATGAATGTAGATTGGTTTCCATAAACATAGTTGATGCTTGCATGTCTTCATCAATCCTTAACATCACTCTTGAAAATACAAATTACGTAAGGTTAGACAAGTTGGATTTCAGGGTCTACAATGGACGCATTCCGCTTCACACTAATCAGACAGAGATCCCTATGAATCCTAATAGGAATAAGATCATTGAACTAGAGACGGGTGTGACCACAGTTACATATGTAGAAGTCATCCCTCATATTGAGAAAGACAACATGGACATAATATGTGGTGATAAGAAAGCATCGAAAGAGGTCAGTGCAAGTTGTACATAAATCATATTCATAATAATTCAAAAAAGAGGAGGTAACAAAATGGCCGTGCACGGTATAAACAAACAGGTCATTGATCTGGAGGTCGAGAAGTCTCGACTTAACAGAGAGAAATCCATGTTGGTCATGAACAAGAGCTTGATCCTGTATTTTGCTTTCATGTTCGTGGCAGTGCTGGGTTTTATCAATGGATATATCAATAGGACATTGTTAAATGTCTTGATAGTCATGGGGTTATGTGTCCTGATAATAGGTACAGTCCCTTATGTAAAGACAATGCATTCTGAGGAGATAAGGTTAAACGACCTGCTTCAGAGACTTACCAATAAGTGAGGTGACTGCAATGAATACTAACAACAAAAAAACAAATAGGCTGTTAAAGTCTAGAAAAGCAGTATCTCCTCTGATAGCGACAGTGCTTCTCATCGCGTTCGCAGTGGCATTAGGTGCCGTGGTTATGAACTGGGGAAGAGGCTATGTGGAAGACACTGCTAACATGGCAAGAGAAAGATCGGATACAGAGGTCACTTGCGCTTCTGAGGTCGGTGTTGATTTGGTAGATATTGATAACACTCCGCAGATATGTTATAATTCAACAGGAGGACCAGGAAATAATGCCACGCTTGAGTTCATACTTGAGAACAAGCAATCTAAGACTATAGAGAAGCTTCAGGTCAGGCTTATAGGTAGTGCGACAAGAGTTCCTGTTACATTGGATATCAATGAGAGCCTTAGCACTAATCAGGCCAAATTCATGAACGTTTCATACAATGCTGACGATGATGGTGCTGATAACAAACTTGGTGATCTACAGCAGGTCAAGTTTACACCATACATAAGGTCTGGTGGTTCTGATGTTGCATGTCCTTCAAGTGCAGAGACTGCTACCACAATAAAGGCTTGTTCAGAGGTCTGGTGATAATTTTTTTATTTTAATCAGGTTCCAAGATGGCAGATAGCAGATCAAAGAAGATAAGCGTACTGTTTTTCATGTTCGCTATATTCATATTGCTGGTTGTAGTGACTGGCGGTTGGCTCTATAAGATGTATACAGAGCAGACTGCTTATTCCGAGTCCAGCACTCTTGCGACAGTTGAATGCAGTAAGTACTATTTCCGTATCAACGCAGACAGTGTTGCGTATTCGGATGGTGTGCTTTACTTTGAGATCGAGAATACTCTTGGTTCGGATATTGATTCCATCGTTGTTCAGAGTTTGAACGAGAAGAAGCAGGTTGATGTCTATCTTACTCAGGGCATCGTGCAGCCGGTCAGCCTCCCTATTGAAGTTGTTGAGTGGGTGATGGTATCGCCTGTTGGTTGTGAAGGGGTCAATTTCCAGAACTTAAGTTTTTCGCCTAATGAACCTACTAAAATTAAAAATATGTAAATTAAAAATACTGATTAAAGATAAAAAAGAGGAGAACCATGCAAAGATCAAGGAAAGCTCAGATATGGGTTTCAGCAATCCTGTACATACTTGTGATCACTGTGATCATGGTATTGGTCCTTAATGCAGGTGTGCCTATCATCAAGGACTTGCAGGACAAGACTGTGTTCACCAGATCAAAAAATACTTTCCTTGCATTAAACCAGCACATCAACGAGATAAGTGAGGAAGGTGTTGGTTCTCAGCGTGTTGTTCCTGTAGAGATTGAGAAAGGTTATCTTGAGCTGAAAGATGGTGCTTTGAAATGGGACTTGAAGACAAATGCTAAGATTCTTGAGTCTGGTCAGCAGATTGAGCTGGGAAATCTTTACATTTCTTCTAATGCAGATGTCTCATCGAATAGCTACGATACAAATTACACTCTTGAGAATTCTTACCTGCGAGCGACTTTCTATAAATGTGAGGATAAGACTCGCTGCAACCTTAATCATACAGGGATGCTTAGGCAGTTAGTTTTCAAGAATCCTGATGGCGGGGAGATTGTCGCGAACTCTGGGTTCGAGTTCCATTTCAATTCCAGCGCATCATGGGAAGAGCCTGGTTTCTCTGTTCTTGAGGATGAAGGGACATCGTTGGGTGCTGCGAGAGTGTTGTACTATGTCAACAATACTGGTGCTGATTACTATACTGTTGTTGAGTTCACTCTTGAGAGCAACAGGGATTTCATGCAGGTGAGGATACGGTGAGGAGATAGATAATGGCATTCAACTTTTTCAAGAAAAAACCTGAACAACAGACTGCAGGTGACACTGGCACAGCTACTCAGCCTGAAGGCACTACTGTTATAGATTCTCCTCCTAAAGATTCAAAGCCTAATGTTGTTTTTAATCAGGGCAAGCTTGACACTTCTGATAAGAAAGAGCTCAAACAGAAGATGGATGAAGTTGCGCATCGTGCTCAGGGTACTGCTGCCAAATTCGGAGTTCCTCAGGAGAAAGTGAACACTGCTGATCTTAGGACTGGCGGTAAGACTGTTCTTGGTGCGACAAAGATTCCTGCCGAGTCTATGACCAAATCTTCTGGAACACTTAAACCAGAAAACGCAGATTCGGGTGATGCTAAGGTTGTTCAGGGTGCTAACCCGACAGATGCTCCTTCTGAGCTGAAGAAAGGTGATGTCAGTGAAGGTGAGGGTGAAGTTCGTACTGATCAGGGTTTCTATGTTGACTTGCGGCCTAAGGTTATAGAACTTCCGCCTTATGATCAGAAGCGCACTATAAATGTGCGTTATCCTCTTGTACCTCCGTATGCGTATGCCCATATTTATTGGGACAGTGAACAGAACGAGCTTATCTACGCTGTTGAGGAACCTAAATTAGACGAGACTGAGCAGGAATTGCTTGAGCTTATCAATCTGGGTCTTGAAGAGATGATCAACATAAGTTTCGTAAGGGCATCGAAATCCAATATTCTGATTCAATATCTTGAAAAGAACGTGCAGTCTATACTTGTGGAACTTGGCACTAAAGTATCCAAGAAGACATACAACAAGCTTATGTATTACGTCTACCGTAACAGTGTTGGCCTAAATGAGATAGAGCCGCTTCTGAATGATTATTATGTTGAAGATATTGAGTGCAATGGTCTGAAGTTCCCTCTTTACATAGTCCATAGGAAATATCAGAACCTTAAGACTAATGTGCAGTTTGATGATGGTTCTTACATGACTGATTTCATAGAGAAGCTTGCTCAGAAGACTGGACGTTATATCTCTTATGCAAAGCCTCTTCTCGACGGTACTCTACCTGATGGATCAAGAGTCAACGCGACTTATACAGAGGACATAACCACAAGAGGTCCGACCTTTACCATCCGAAAGTTCACAAAGGAACCTTGGACTCCTGTACATCTGATCCAGACAAAGACTGTTTCTCCTGATGCTTTCGCCTATATGTGGCTCGTCATCGAGCATAAGTTCAACATCATGGTTGTTGGAGAGACTGCTTCAGGCAAGACCACTTTCCTGAATTGTATTGTTGATTTCATCCCGCCAGAGGCAAGGATTTGTTCGATTGAGGATACGCGAGAACTGAATCTTGCTCATATCAACTGGCTTCCGGCTGTTACGCGTGCAGGTTTCGGCATGCCGACAGTTCTCGGTACTCAGTATGGTGAGATAACTTTGTTCGATTTGTTGAGAGAGAGTTTCAGGCAGAATCCTGATTATGTGATTGTGGGTGAGATCAGAGGTAAGGAAGCTTATGTACTTTTCCAAGGTATGGCGTCGGGCCATCCGTCTTTCTCTACTTTCCACGCAGCTTCAGTTGACACAGTAGTCAAAAGACTGGAGACTCCGCCTATCAACTTATCACCGTCTCTTGTAGAGGCATTGGATGTTGTCTGTATTTGTATCCATGTTAAGGATTCCAAGAGAAATTTCAGGCGTCTGAAAGAGATTGATGAGATTCAGGAGATTGAGCAGGCGCTTGGTAAGGCCAAGTATAATCAGGTGATTGAGTGGGATCCTGCGACTGATGTGATGAAGTACAATCAGCCGGTAATCTATGAGAAGATAATGAAGAGGACTGGTATGAGTATCGCGCAGATCCAGGCAGAACATAAGCTGCGTGCAGAACTCCTTAAGAAGATGGCTGAACAGGACCTAGTAAATTTTCAGGAGTTCAACAAGGTTGTCAATGATTATTATAAGGATCCTGAGGGTGTATGTAAGAAGTTTGGTCTTAAAAAATGACGCGGGAAGAATTTACTGATCATGTGATACAGATTGATGAGAGTATGAGAGAGATAGCTTCGCTCGACGAGCTTTACAATGAGCTTATCTCTTCCAAGCCCGGAAATCATAAAGAGCTAGAGGTCAAGAAAGATGAGGCAAGGTTTGCAAGGGAGCGTATTCTTAAGCTTTCCATGCACGTGAAGAATCTTGTGAAAAAGCTCGAGTCGCATGAGCATCTTAAGTGATTTTGATTGAGTTAATATTTTACTGCCGGGGGGCAGGGTAGACTGATATGAAAAACGTTCAATTACTCTCGAATAAGGTATTGGAACTGGTCTCAGAGATAGAGATGTATAGTTTTTACAAGGAGAATCTTGTCAAGACGATCAATAAGCTTTTTCAGGATTATCAGTCTGGCAAGTTCACTTATTTCGAGTATGAGAAAACTGTCAAGGCTTTGTTGAAGGGCAGGTCCAAGGAAGAATGGATCAATTATTATAATTTTTATATGTTGACGCTTCTGAAACGTATCGAGGCGTATAATACTCAGATATTCTATGAGACTTATCACAACAGTGATTATGTGAATGTTAAGGTAGTCAGACCAGCGCCGAAGCCTAAGGTAGTTCCTATGGTGCAGGAAAAGCATGAACTTATCGCAAAGCCTTCTCCAACACCAATTGCAAGGACACCGCCTGAGTTGGAGTCTGCTCCAAGACTTGAAGTCAAGCATAAGCATCCGCATCCTGCAAGGGTTGCTCATCCTGTTCCAGAACCTGAGCTCGAACCAGTTGTCAAATCAGCTACTGATGCAGTGGTCGCTCCAGAATCTGCTCTTGTAGAGGTAAAACCATCTATTATCGATAGAATGACCCTTTTCTTCAAGCACTTGTTTGCCAAGAAAGAGATTGAGCAGGCAAGGAAAGACCTACATCTAAAAGAGGTCAAGGTTATAGAAAAGTCCGAACAGAAACATACTGAACCTGTCAAAATAATCAAGAAAAAAGAGAAAGAGCCTTGGTTCGCTTTCTTATGGAATCATGGAAGGCCCACTCTGCCGCGGGTGGAACCTGGTGTGCCTGAAGATGCGAGAGGAGCAAAGCCAAAACCTAAGCAGGCACAGAGATCTGTCAAGCATAAGGAGCGTACGTTTTGGGATTGGTTCCTCGGACGGCCTGAACCTACTCATCTGGGCATGAAGACTGATCCGATGAAGAAAGTTGAAAAGAAGCCTTCGAAGGCGTCTGTCGCTTTTGGCAATGTTTCTTTTGTCAAGTATATCGTAAATCTTCTTGATAGGAGCAAGAAGGTTAAGTTCAGCGAGAAGAGTTCTAGGGCGGGAGCTTCGACGATACAGTTAGAGACGTTGAGGCGTAAGGCAAAGCCTGAGATAAGTGCGCAGATTGAGAAGATCACTGCAACTTCGCTAACTAAAGAGGCAAGCAGGATACGTAGTATTATGGATAAGAGGAAGGCACTCAAGATATATCAGCCTTCTTTCTTCGGTGCTGTTGCTAATGTTGCTATTAAACGTATAAGTCTTTTCTTGCTTGATCAGTTCCCTGAGTTTTTCAAGGACTTGTATCATGCACTGCGTCTCGCAAACATCAAGGTGCTTTCGAATACTTACATCAATATGATGGTGTTGGGTGTTATTTCGAGTTCGATAATCGGGCTTTTCATTTTTGGTTTCTTTTTTTCAGTATCCGCACTTCCGGTCAGTCAGATATTGTTCCGCACTATCATGATGTCTGTGCTTAGCGGTCTTGCAGCTTTTGCAGGTTTCTATGCATATCCTTATTCAAAGGTCAAGCAGCGCAGGACCAGTATCAATACCAATCTTCCTTTTGCAATAAATCATATGGCTGCAGTCTCGTCGTCAGGTGTTGCTCCTGTCAGGATGTTCAAGTTAATCTCTGAATCAAAGGAGTATGGGGAGGTTTCTGTCGAGATAGAGAAAATAGTAAATTATGTGGAAGTTTTTGGCTATGATGTGCTTACAGCACTTAAGTCTGTGGCTGCCACGACGCCGTCTTATCATTTCAAGGATTTCCTTGAGGGTATGGTCTCTACAACTCAGACAGGCGGAGATCTTAAGCAGTACTTCTCGCAGAAAGCAGAAGAGGCGATGATGAATTATAAGATGGAAAGGCAGAAGTATACAGAGACTGTTGCAACATACTCTGATATCTATACTGGTCTGCTTATAGCGGCACCGTTGTTTTTCGTTGCAGCACTGTCGCTTGTCAGCCTTCTTGGCGGAAAGGTAGGTGGGATGGATGTAAATGTTGTTATCGTGCTTGGCACGTATGTGGTAATCCCTTTTATGAATGTCAGTTTCCTCGCTTTCCTGGAGATGACACAACCTGAGGTGTAGATATATACTATGGCTTTGAATATCCAGTTTGAGAAAAGGCACATTATTGCAGGAGTATTTGGTCTGATCTTCTTGGCTATAGATTTCATCTTCTTCTTGCGCACTGCATGGTTTGTTCCGCTTATTGTCATCGCTATGACTATCGGTTGGAGCCAGTTCTGGATTGATTTCTTTGTCAACCAGCGTAAGCAGAAAGAGCTTGAGTCTATGTTCCCTGAGTTCGTGCGTAATCTTGTGGGTAGTGTGAAGTCAGGCATGCCTGTTAGCAAGGCCATCATATATGTTGCTAAGACTGATTATGGTGCTTTGACTCCTCATGTCGTGAAATTGGCCAATCAAGTAGAGTGGTCTATTCCTGTACATAAGGCTCTTCTTAATTTTGCTAATGAGACCAATAATGGTGTCATCAAGAGAAGTATCTCTACTGTGATTGAGGCTGAGATGTCTGGTGGTAATATTGAGGATGTGCTTGAGACTGTCACTACCAGCGTGCTTGAGATAAAAAAGATAAAGTTGGAGCGTAAGACCAGTATCCATTCGCAGCTCGTGCAGAGCTATGTCATTTTCATTGTTTTCCTTGGAGTTATGATAGTGATTCAGAATCTTCTGATACCTTACATCGCAGATATAGAGTCTAAGAATATTGAAGGTGTTACTGAAGGTGGTATGGCTCTTACAAGTTCAGCATTAGGTGGAGCTATCCGCACTATACAGATAGACTTCTCCTCTCTCGGCGCGTTCATCGGTACTGTGGGTGCATGGCTGACAAGCATACGCGGAGTGTTTCTCATGCTCGCTCTTATCCAGGCTTGTTTTGCAGGTCTTGTTCTTGGAAAGATGTCTGAAGGTGACCTCCGAACAGGTGTAAAGCATTCTCTCATCCTCATGACAGTAGCATTCTTCGTCATAACCTTGGCGCAGGGAGCTATGGGTTAAGAAACATTAAGCATTCTGCTGATCAAACAAGCAAAATTACTGCCGCCTAGCGAAGTTCTCGGAGTCTTCATTAACTTATCGCCCCTCGACATATTCATAAAGAAAAAGTATGTGATGGAGCGCGGTGGTGATATGGTTATATTGTGTTGCAGATGATTCACTCTTTAATATCAACATCTCCTGAAGGCAATACGCGTATGATATCGTCGAGCTCTCCGCCGAACTTCTTCTTAACAATTTTAGCAATCTCAGAAGGTTTTTTCTTCCCTTGTATAAGTTTGAAATGGCCTTTGCAGTTTTTTTCCACTGCTTCAACCGGAGCACACATTATACGTCCATCTTCCAGCACACCAATAGCACAGTTAGGTGTTGGAGTGATGTAATTGGTCTTGCCTCGTATCATGAAAGCACCTTTAGGCAGGTACTCGCCTTGGTTTGCTTCTTTAGTGACCTGTTCAGGCTTCACATAGAATGCAGGGGTGGTTGAAAGTCCCATCTTCCATGCACGGGAGAAACAGAGTGTGGCGTCAGCGACTTCCTGTAGAGTCTCTTCACCAGGTTCGCCTTCTGCATCTTTGACTTTTATAACAAAGAATGGAGAACCTGCCATGTCTGTGTGGAATACAATATCTTCTTTATCAGTATGTTTTTTTATTATTATCTCATTAGTGGTTGCATCACGCCCGCCTATAACTAAGAATCCTTCGCTCGAATAGAACCAACGGAATTTTTCATACCATTCTTTCTTGCGGATTACTTTTTTTGCCTGTTTTGCATGGTGGTCTTTTATCTTGTCTATCTTCGCGTCTCTTGCCTGCAGTTCTTTCTCAAGCTTATCTTTGGATATTGTCAATGCTTTTTTCGCGCCTTCGAGTTTCTTCCTGGCTTTTTTTGCTTTCTCAAAATAGGTCTGAGCATTCTGCTCGACAGAGAGCTTAGAATCTATCACTATTTTCATACTGTTGAGAAAGATAGGGGGGTTTAAAAAAGTATCTCTGTGAAGTATGTATTAAGTCTGCCACATAAAGTGAATATATGTCGCCTAGCATATTGTATGTGCAATAGCAACCTGCAGCTGTCTAAAGAGCTTGTGGAATATTATACTTGTGGAATATTATGCCGGTGAAATGTTTACCACGTAGTGCGGGAGCAATAACCTATAGCGTATGCGACAGCGCCTAAAGCAGTTGATATTGCTGGCCGCACAAGACACTTCTTAGAACTTAGACGCTTATCAGGAGGAAAGTGTGTTTCGACATTGAGTCTGTGTGTCTGGTAATCACTTATTGCACCAGATACCAATCCGAAGCCAGGACCTGCAAGAGTAGTTCCGATTATGAGCTCCAGCTGATTACCTAAATCGTCATTGGCATGGCTCAGGCCTAGAAGAAAATATCCTAAAGTGCTTGCACCGTAAGATATTATATGTCCATTTTTCGCGATTCCGTCAAGAAATTTGCGATAATTGATTAATCTCATTTCGAGAAAAATAAATAAATACAAAATATTTATGAATCTTGATATCTTGCAGGAACTACTGGAACATCATACGTGTTCATGGCTTCCTCGAGTCCTCTTACTGAAGCGCTCAGGTTCGTGATTGCTTCTTCGAGTGTGCTTGGAAGTCCTTCTGTCTGCATGTTTTCTATTCTGTTCTGGATGTATTCAATGTCATGTTGTGCGATATCCAATCCTTGATCAAGAGTTATGTACGCTTCTCTGCATACTGTTGTCTCGCCTAGTTCGGATGGTGTTCTTGGATTATTGTCTGCACCGCATTGTGCGTCGTATCCTACATCGCAGAGTGAGTTTCCATGACCTTCAACTCTGCATTCTGTTTCGATATTGTCTGCAATGTCTATGTATGTTATCATATTTCCTTGAAGCACTGCTACGTAATTCCGCAGTCTTTCTATTGTCTCTGCTGAATGTGGAACGAATTCTGGATTTAGATTATCTGAAACTGTCAGGTCGTCTATACTTGCAGGAGGCACTGCGGGTGTTTCATTAGGTTCAACAGCCGGTGCTTGTTCTCCCTGATAATCTGGAGGTACTGTTATTGCTTCGCTTTCTATAAATCCGTCGCTCGCAGGTTCTGCAGCTGGTTGTGCAAGAGGATCAACTCCGAAGTTTATGATTGCGCCGCTTGGTGCGACAATCGGTGCTGGTGCCACAGGCTCAGGTGTTTGCTGTACTCGTGCTGGTGCAACTGCTGGTTCCTGTCTTACTGTTGGTGAATATGTTGTTGGATCAGGTGCTTGTATTGCTGCGGGTGTTGGGGTATATGTTGGAGCGACAGGTTCGGATGGTGTTGCAGCAACAGGCGCTACTCGTGGAGCAACGGGTGCTACGACACTTACTCTGGGGGTAGGGTTGATTCTGCCCTCTATGTCAATACCAGGAAGTCTTATGTTTGATTCAGCATCACTTGCAACTTCTTCAACAAGACAGTCTGTTTCATAGACTTGGCCAGGTGTGTGTCCTCTGACTTCTGCAGCGATTGCAGAATTTGCTATTTCGTCGATGTCTGGCAGTTCTCTAGTGGAAATTACGACTGCTCTGTTATCGTCGAGTCTTGATCCGAGCTTGTCAGTCTCTGCATAGCTTATTATTTGAATGTTAACATCAAGTCCTTCTTGTTCAATTACATCGCGGGCAACCACTCCAGCTCTTGTAGCTCTCTGTTCTGCGAGCCAGTCGTTGTATGGTGCATCGTTGTTTATCCTGTCACCTCTGTTCTCTACGCTGGCAAAGCCTGCGATGTATAGTGTTTCATGTCCTTGTTCAGCAATCGATCTGACGAAATCTGCGATTCCATCTTCTGCGTTGTTGTCGACAAAGTTTGTAGAATTGTAATGCATGTTGAATCTGGTCTCTGCACAGCAGTTTGGGTCTTGGGTGTCCTGTGCTGCAGGGATTGGATTGTCTGTAATGCCTGCAGGTAATTGTACATCTGCATCTGATGCGCCTGCATCGACCTGTACTATTGTGTCTTGTGCTGTTTCGCGTTCTGACTGCATGTATTGTCTGTTCATGAGTCCGCATCCTGATGTGAATGCGAGTGCGAGTGCTAGTACGCTAGCACTTAGTTTTTGGCGCATAGTTGTGCCTCTAGTTGAATTTTCAGAAACATGTCTGTTGATTGTCATTATCTCTCCACCCTCTATTATATTTATTACTATTACATAACAAAGAAAAAGAACTCATATATAAATCTTTCGTTTTTTAACCACTATTAAGTGACAACAAAAAAGGTGAGAATCAGGGCTTTTAAAGCTATATTAGTGCTATCTGAAGATTTCTGCGTCATTCACAAACTCCTCATTATACCTGAGGTCTATAGGTGAAATCAAAGACGCTGTTATCTGTTCAAGAGCATCAGCACTTCTAAACAGAGGGCTGTCTTGTGGCGAAACATTATCATCTTCTCTTAGCCTTTCCTGTACTGCAGTACATACTGTGCTGACCTGATTTTCATAATCGATAACTGCTCGAATCACTCTTCTGTATTCTCTTAAGCAGTTCTGTATTGCTGGTTGATGAATCCTTTCTGTTACTTGTGCAAGTCTTGATGTTAACTCTTCCCTTTGTTCTGCTCGCTCTGTTGCTCTTCTGCCTGATCCGCTTATCTCTGGATGTGCATCAAGGTCGTCCTGCATCTCAAAGTAGTCGGTTATAAGACTATTTACGCTTGCACAGCTTCCTCTTCCTACCAGCTCTGCAACCTGTCTGCTCACTCCAACATACTCGCCTCGGAGTTGCAGTATCCTCTGTGAGAGTGCTGCTTCATCTGCATCTTCAGGAAGTTCAGTGTCGATGGAAGGGCTATCATCAAAAGGATTGTCTCTCTGGAAACCGCCTGCTTCAACAGTGTGTGCAGGAGAAGGATCTGCTAGTTCTGATTCTTCTTGCGGTTCTTCATATTCAGAACCTACTACTGTTCCGTCATCTCTCAATAACGTTGGTGTGTCTCCTGTTCCTGGAGGTAGAGTATATGTTGCTAGCACCATCCCTTGTGCAGATGTAGGTGTATGTGTTGGTTCTTCCACTTCGTCAATAGGATATACAGGTTCATCTCTAAAAGATGGTATCCTGACAGGATCATACTCAGGTATATTATCCATACCGGTCTCGACGACAGTCTCTTCACCTACGCTTATGTTTAGGCCGCGGCACTCGTCTGTATCAGAATCTCTGCAGCGGGCAATAAGACTTTGTGCTCTCTGTAAAAGTCGTTGTACGTCGATTGAAGATGTTGCTGGTGCTTCTGCAGCAACGATTGATGCTGGTGCAGTCCCTGAACCTAATCCATGTTGTGATGGATACTCTGCATCAGGTTCTCTATTATATT
>CAZXTQ010000019.1:0-17779 GCA_964643595.1 uncultured Methanosarcinales archaeon | reverse complement strand
TAAAAGAAGGAATCATTTTACTCATACTGCGAATCAATAGGATTTCATATTAGCCCAGTACAACCATAGATTTTTATACATCTTCAACATATAATTCTGCATGACACGAAAACCCTACGTCGCAGGGCAATTCTATCCGGAAGATCCGAAAGAATTAGAGGAAGCGCTAAAGCAGAGTTTCCTGCACAATTTCGGACCGCTCAACCTGCCTGGAAAAAGGGGAACTGGAAATATAGCGGGCGCAATAGTTCCGCATGCAGGCTATGTATTCTCAGGACCCGGAGCTGCGCACGCGTATAAAGAGATAGGAGAAGTAGAATTCCCTGACACATATATAATCCTCGGAGTGAACCATAACTCACCTATAACCTGCACCAGCGATGAAGAATGGAAGACACCACTTGGAACCGTGAAGTGTGACCTTGAACTGATAAATAAACTGAAAGAGAAAGGAATCCGCATAAATAATGCAACACACCAAAGAGAACATTCAATAGAAGTCCAACTGCCATTCCTCCAGTCAATATCAAAAGATAAAATATCTCAACTTAAGATAGTCCCGATACTTATTGCGGACGAAAGATTCACAAGATGGGGTAAACACATAAAAGAATCGATCGAAGAACTCGACAAGAATGTCGTTGTAATATGCTCTTCAGACTTCACACACTATGGATACAGCTACGGATTCGTACCATTCGAGAAAAATATTTCAGAAAACATGGAGAAACTTGACCTTGGCGCAATAGAACAGATAAAAGAATGTAACCCAAAAGGATTTCTTGAATACTGTGACAAGACCGGCGCCACAATCTGCGGAAAGAATGGAATAGCAACACTACTTTATCTTATGAAAAACAAGAAAGCAGAGTTACTAAAATATTACACATCAGGAGATATCTTAGGAAACTATGACAACGCAGTAGGATATGCATCAATACTATTCAAGTAACTCTTCCTTTTTCTCTTCAGATTCTTTCTGCATAGGAACTTTCTTCGACTTAAAAAAAATAACCATTACAACGAGAATAACTATCAGAATCATCACAATACCTGCAACATAATTCAATAACATCTTATTACGTGTGATGAATGACTCTTTGACTTCCAACTCCAAAATAGGTTCCTGAACAGACTCAGAAACAAGACCTTGCTCTGAAGGAAGGACAAATTCTTCAGCAGATTCAACAATCACCTCGGGTTCTACCCTCTGCTTCCTCGGAGCAGGTGGCAAAAGAGGTATAGACTGAGGTTTCTCCACAAGATAGAAAATAACCATCGCCTTGCTCCCGTAAGAACCTGAATAAGATATATCAATATCATGCCTGCCATCAGAATCAAGATCAAAACCTTTGCTGAGACCATTGCCTATCGTGTGAGTATCCCCATTGTACAAGGATTTTAAATTCAGGGTTGAACCTGTAAACTTCCAGACCTCAAAAAGATAAGGCATACTTTCGTACTGAACACTTATCTTCTGATTCTTAGGCGCTTCAACCAAAGATGCAGTGAAAGTCGGGATAACACCTATCGGTGTCGCTGACGCGGTCGAACTACCCCCACCACCTCCGCCACCACCACCTCCAGAAGGTGAAGCGCTCTGCTGAGAACCACCTGCAGAAAATATAGAGAAATGGGTTATGTTAGCCCAGACATAATTATTAGTCGTATCAACACCAGAATCTGCTTCCTGCTCCCAAGCACCTGAAGTCTCGTTATAATAATAGATACGCAGAGAAGATTCAACAACACCTGAAGGTAAAGAACCATCAGAGTAGTATATCTTCAACAAATACCAAGAAAGATTGCCTTGAACTTCGGCAGACGAGTTGATGAATATGAAAGTGTTGATTCCTAAAGCTGCAAAACCATTACCAGTAGTCGCTGAAGTATTCGAAGGGTTAGTATTGTATTGCGCAGTCGTCAAAGTACCTGTAACAGACTGTGACGTCACAATAGTTATGTTAACAGAATCAGTACTGGTAACGTTAGAAGATACATTTACAGTAGTGCTTACGCTCGCAGTAGAGTTCTGCTGAGGCACCTTGATTATTCTCGACGATGAAATTCCTGTGTTTGAAGCGCTGTCAGAACAGTTCACATACCAAGTCAATGACCCTGCCGCCAGCGGAACAGAAGCGAAAGTCGTAGTCGTCGCGTTAGCAACAGAATTGTTCGATGCCACAACCATCCCGCCAGCATATAAGCCACAGGCCATTGTTGAAAAAAGGTTATCAGAAACATTAAACTGGAAGTCAGATGAGTTAGTGTAAAGCAAAGTGCTGTTTGCAGGAGATATTGTTGTGACTGTCGGTGATGTCGAATCATAATTCAATGTCCTTGTGACCGAAACATTCGAGTTCTTGCCGTCAAAACAAGTTATGTTCCACAGATAAGACCCTGCTGATGTAATAGTGTGACTCAGATTCACAAACCCATAACTGCTCATCATCGTGTAATTAACCATAGACCCGTTGAATGTCAGAGAGCAGTTGATTGTTTCAGCAGACTCATCACTGGCACTGAAGCTGAAAACCTGCAAAGCAGTTGATGTATTGGTGTTGTTTGCAGGACCTGATATGTTCAAAGAAGGTGCTGCGTTGTCAGTGACGTTAGGCGCGTAAGTTACCATTGTTGATGTCGTGTTAAAGACATCAGAAGTATTGAAATAATAAGAATAATTACCTTCAGCAAGAGTTGTCTGATAATAATATATCTTACCGTCGGTAAAATCAGTGTCTGTAATGTCTTCTGGGATTATAGAATAGTTAGTGCTGTTGATAAAAAGGTAAATGAAATTTGGCGGGTGATTGTCCCCATCAGTATAATTTACTGTGTAATTAAATAAGGTTGTAGTGTTTCCTGATGTTGGAGTCAAAGAAGGTGATGTAAGCGTCGGATTATCATTCTTTATCGTGATGTTCAGCTTATCTGTTATGTTACTCATGTAATCAGTTTCGAAGATAGTGAAGAAAGTATAATTACCATAATCACCAGTTGCATTGACTGACCAACTTATGTTACAGGACTGGCCTGAAGACATGTCTGTCAAGCAAGAAGAATCATGAGGGTTGGAAGTTGTAGTGTAAAACGGAATCGCACCCACTGTTGTCGAGACCGCACCCTTTGAAGTGACTGCATCAAAAGTGTCAATCCGGTTATAAGTCATGTCAGTCACAGCATCATACAGAGGGACACCATTGAACTTAAGCAACCATTCAATCTCCTGCGGAGTCAAAGTACGATCATACTTCAGACGGAAGTACTGCTGAAGAAGAGCTGCAGCACCAGCGACGTGAGGCGTAGACATGGAAGTGCCTGACTTTGTATCGTGTCCTCCAGAATACCATGTAGCCATTATGTTATTTCCCGGAGCCATAAGATCCAGAGTGAAACCACGCTGACCCCAGTTCAAAACAGAATCAGAATCATCAGTAATACCTACACTCGTAGCATTCTTGATGCAACCAGGAGAAGCAACACCAACATCACCTAATGTGTAACGATTACCACCTGCAATAGCCACAAAAATATCATTAGCAACAGCAGTATTCACTGCCTGCGTCATTGTAGGATCAAAATCATCACACCCAAACCCATTATTGTCATAAACATACCAAGTACCCAGACTCATGCTTATAACAGAGATGTTATACGTCGCAGCATTAGCAACGCACCAATCAATACCCGCAGCAACATCAGACATCCAACCACCGCCACTGGAATCCATCGCTTTAATGACTACCAGCTTAGCTCCAGGGGCGACACCTGTGTAAGTCGAGTCCTCAGATGCAGCAATACCTGCACAATGAGAACCGTGACTATGGTCATCAGAAATACCCAGACCAGTCTCATCACCATCAGAACAGCAACCAGTGCTGTCACCCGGAGTGTTATCATCACAATAACAATAACCACCGACCACTTTAGAATTAGGAAAAGAACTATAACCACCAAAATCAGGATGTGAATAATTGATGCCAGTATCAATAACGCAGATAGTCTGATCAGTTCCTGTGATGTTTGCACCATTGACCTGCAAATTCCAGGTGTCAAACTTAGAACCTATTTTAGGAACAGACACGTCCAAGAAAGCCTGGACCTTCCGGTCAGGATAAACATACTCGACATCAGGATCCTCGGCAAGCTTTGCAAGACCTTCTTCTGTGACTGTGCCTGAGAAAGCATCCATAATCTCATACTTGTGCTTCAACCTGAACTTATCTTGAGAAGAAACACCAGTACGCCCTCTTTTACCCGCACTAAGCCGTCCAATAACTTCATCCTTTTTGTCTCTGCCACCCTCTTTCATCTTAACAATGACACGCACTTCACCATCACGAGCGATATCAGAAGACAAACCTGCAGCAATTCTTGCTTCACCATTAGGTTCAGGATCGAGAATGGCCTGCACGTTGCGGCAAGGACCGCCAATGCACGTGACACCTGCAGTGAAGTTGAAAGTATCATGCTTAGTTGCATTAAGCCATGAAGAAGGATGAACTGTGTACGGAGCAAGAGTTCCCTGCTTCTCAACAGAGATGTTGTAAGAGCCGCCAACGTCGCCATTCGACTCGTTAATCTTGATGTAATAAGTGCCTGCAGAGATTGCTCGCCACAGTATCCGCGCAGAATAATACTCACCTATATAATCTGCTTTGTCAGCAGAAAGCGCTTTACTCCCATCAGTATCAACAAGATAAATATCAGTCTGCGTGATAGACGGAGCAGAAAGATTCCTTGTCTGTATAAGATAATAAGATCCTGCAGTAGCAGTGAAGTTTATCCAGTCCTGATCACCTGAACGAGTGAAATTATGAGTGTGCCAGGTTCCATCAGTAGTTATGTTAGAAGAGTTCTCGTATCTGTCATCAGGCTCATAGATGTCATTGACAGCAATGACTGTAGGTAGTGCTAACAATAGAGCAAACAGTACAACTAAACGTCTCATACAATAACCTCTTTTCGAGCTTGAAGATAGAATAATCCTTTAAAAAGATTTACTATATTAGTGAGAAAAAAAGCAATAAAGACACCATTACCGCAGCGCTCCGCTTACTTCTTTTCATTCTTAACAAACCGCGCAATTGTGCGAACTGATTCTTCACTCAAAAGCTACACTAGGCGGCGGTAATGGTGCAGTCGTATGTAATAAGTCAGCTAGATTGTGACTATATGCCGCGCTCCGTCAGAATAATTCACAGATTTCCGAACCGTGCGATTGTGAAATCTGATGGCTAGTCCAATAACTGCGCTAGGCGGCATATATTCACTTTATGCGGCAGACTTATTACATACGTGCAGTCAAAGATTCTAAGAATCATCACTTTTTCTTGGCTTTTGAAGCAGTTTTAGACATCTTAGCAGACTTTAAAGCTTCTCTTTGCTTAGCCGCAAGTGCTTTAGCTTCAGCCAAAGACATACTTACGTTATTCTCTGTAGGCAATTCTTTAGAAATTTCCTTGACATGTTCTGACTCGACAGACTTCTTCTGCTTATCATACTTAGACAAAGCCTTCTCAACACGATCATGATGCCAACCAACCTCAAGCAGACGCTGTTTGACCTCATCACGAGACTTGCCACGCTTCAAGCTCTCCTTGACATAGCTGTTCAACTCCTTGTCAACAGAATAGCCAAGCTTCTTCCTGCCAAACACAAGATAAAGAACAACAACAATAATCGCAAGAGCTAACAGTATAAGCGCTCCAACAAGTCTGGAATCTCCACCTGAAATTGAAGTATCTGATTCAGTGTCCGCAACAGGCTGAGAAACTGGAGCAGGAACTGGTTGTGGAGTGGGTGTGGCGACAGGTGTTGGCTGCTGATTCAGATCAACAGCTTCAACTTCAGCAGACATCTCGACAGGCTCTGCAGGAGGAGTCGCTTGCTCTTCAGTTTTTTCTTCTGCAACCTCCTCAACATCTTCAGCCATAGAAGTATCATACCCCTCAATCATCTTGCCTATGAACAGATAATGAACACCTTCATCATCACCAGCAGAAAAATACACAAACTCATCATCATCTGACTCTACTTTTGTAGGTGTGACTTCCCACAAATCAAGAACCCTGTTGTAAGTGTGAAGTGCTATCGCGTTACGCGGTATAGAATTACTCTCGAGCCAATCCTTAGCAACCTTGAACTCATACATGAACTTAGTAGTATCATGAGGAACAAAACCAGAATACTTCACCTCTATAAGGTCATAAGTTGTGTTGACATCTAACTCCGGAATTTTATCAGGACTGTTCTGTAAAGAGTATATCGTGACACCACCATTCTTAGCTTCTCTGTTTATCATGAAACTGACCTTAGTCAGGGAAAGATCATCATTCTTAATGTTGAAGACATAAAGCTGATCAGGTTCCACAACCTCGAAAACCTTTCCATCCTGCGGATCCCAGGCAGGATTGTAGAACGTAACACCATAAGCACTTGCGAATGGAGTTAAGAATAGAAGAATAGTGAACAGAGCCAAAAGACGTTTCATACTGATTACACCCCCTTATAATATGGGATAGGAGGCGGATGTATTTAAATGTTTTTTGGAAGCAAGTATGTAATAAGTCAGCTAAACAGTAAATATATGCCGCGCTCCGTCAGAATAATTCACAGAGCTCCGAACCGTGCGATTGTGACCTCGAAATAATAATCCAATGACTGCGCTAGGCGGCATATATTCACTTTATGTGGTGGACTTATTACATACGGAAGCAGAGTAGAAATCTTGCTCAAACGCAGCCACGTCGCGAGCATAGAATGTTAACCTGTCAACGTCCACCGCTCATAAATCAAAACAACAATTTAAACCAAAGGCTCTTAAGACAGTAGCTGCGTAGAAGTTGACCCCTGTTCGCTAGGTAGCAGTGCCAAGCGTATGAATATAGCTAGCGCTAATACCTAAGACATAACAAAGAAAAAAGGAGAGGATGAAAAGAAAAAAAATTAGACTTAGTAATAAGTCTGGCCGCTAATCTCGTCCTCAGCTTCCTCTTCCTCGTCATCTTTCTTTCGTGTAAAGACCACGATAAGAGCAACAACGATGAGGATGACAACAAGAACGATCAATCCGATCTCAAGAGCCTTTTTCAGACCTGAGCTGGATGAACCATCTTCGTCGCCTTCGACAACATTAGCAGACATTGGAATCTGCTTAACAACATTGCCGGCTGCGTCCTTAACATCAACAGTGAACATGTGCTCAGCAGCTTCAGCAGTCTCTTTTGCTGAAACATACACATAGACTGACTTAGACTCACCACCTGCGACAGTGACTGTCTGGAGTGGAGATATCTTTACAGTTGCCCAGTCATCAGCACCGGTAACTGCAACTACAAAAGTCTTGGAATCGCTGCCAGAGTTAGTAAAGGTAACCGGGTAGATTGCTCCACCTTCGCCCCTGACCAAATCCTGGCTCTGAGCACCAACTGTTATGATTGTCTTACCCTGAACTGGAACTGGCTCAACAGGTTCTACTGGCTCAACAGGCTGAACTGGTTCAGGCTGGTTAGCCTCGCAGATTGGAGACTCAACAACATCAACAAAGACGTTCTGAGTAACTACCTCGTCACCTTCATCAAAGGTAACCTTAATCTGACCTGTGTACTGACCTGGTTCTGTGCAGACAGGTATCCTGAGGTACAATTCCTCACTTACCTTTGACTCGCCGGCTTCAATATCCATATAATCTGGAAGAGCCTTCAGACCAAGTTCAGGCAGGTTAAACTCGACCTTAACATCATCTTCATCCAACTGACCAAAGTTCTTCAAGTCAACAAGGACTCTCATAGAACGACCAGCCTCAACTTCAAGAGCTGGATCAACATCAACATCCTTTATCTGGACACTGTGCCTTGCTGTATCGACAAAGAGATAGAAATCCTCTGTAAGATCATCACCAGCCCTGTCACGGACATAAATCCTGAGCCTGTACTGGTCAACATCAATCCTAGGAGGAAGCTTAAGCTCGAGCTTCTTAGTATAAGAAACATTAGCTTTCATGTCAAAGACATCTGAAACATCTGTGACTCTATCATTGTGGTCATAGCCTGAAATCATAGCTTCAATCTCAACATCTTCAATATCTTCATTGGCTGTAACCTTTACTCTAACTTCGAATGCATTATCTCTTTCGAGTGCATCGACTGTGTTCAATCCTGGAGCTAGCTCGTCACCATCAACCTTAACAAAGTCAATATCTGCGTTAAGCGCGCTAACAACGCCGCTTACGACAATAAGACTAAGCATAAGCACCAGAAATGCACTAAAATGCTTTATTTTACCTTTATTCATCTTTCCATCCTCCAAATCTTCCGATTTGTTAATTAAAGACTATAATAACCCCCAACAGTTAAAACCGCTAAAAGCGTCATATAGTCACTGTACAACAACACCTCTTATATAAATGTTTCGCTTATTTTGTTATTCGCGAGTGGTTAAAACAATTAACCTTTTTTGAGTGGTATGAAGCCCTAAAAAGCTAAAATAAAAAAATTATACAAATCTTATGCAATTGTAACTACCCTGTACTTGACCCTTCTGATCTCATCATTGGATACCACAATCCTCATATCATATAGACCAGGCCCAACCCAATCAGGGATGTCCAAGTTCAATACAACATTAGCAGAGTCATCAGACCCAAGCTCTCTGAGGATATCAGCATCTCTCACACCAAGCTCCTGAATAGATACATCAACCTTGATGTCATCAAGCTCATAGTCAAGAGTGTTCTGCAGACCAAGACCAAGCCTGAAATACTCACCAGGCGCGACAAGTGAATGCTCAACATCCATACCGTCGATATCGATCCGAGTTATTAGCAAATCATCCATGTCCCTGAACGGTTTGTCCTTAGTTGAGACATCAATCTCTCCCTCAAAAGGATCATTCTTATCAGAGCAGTGCAGGTCAGCAGGCCAGTCAATGTTACCATCACCATCATCGTCGATGCCATTATCACACTGAGCATAGCCGGATGATATGTGCAGAGTAACAATATCTGTATCATCAGCACCTTCATCGTCAACAACCGTAAGCCTGAACTCATAAGTGCCCTCATCAAAGAACTGGACAAGGAAACTGCCAGGCATACCCACGACGTGCAAGTCAGAATAGGTGAAACCACCCGGACCTGTAAGCACCCATGAATGCTCAACAATTGAACCATCAGGATCGTAGCTCCGGTTACCGTCGACACTCACAATCATACCTGGCGCGCCATAAGTCCTTGAAAGGTCTATAATAGATATCGGAGGCTGGTTGCCTGCAAAATCAAGCTCATCATCATCAGATGCATCTGTGCAACCTGGATCAGCCAAGTCAACAAGACCATCACCATCGTTATCCAGACCATCACTGCAAGCAGTCAAGAGAGCCGGATCGTTGTACTCATCGTTATCGCTAGGAGCTGTGCAGCCAGGATCAGCCATGTCGACAAGTCCATCACCATCATTGTCTGCGCCGTCTTCACACGCTGCAAGAACAACAGGGTCGGTCTCATCATCATCACCAGGAGATGTACAACCAGGATCAGCTAAATCGATTAATCCATCACCATCATTATCAATACCGTCAGCGCACTGAGGCAAGACAATAGGATCAGTCTCATCATCATCACCAGGAGATGTACAACCAGGATCAGCCATATCAACAAGACCATCACCATCATTATCAACATGGTCGTTGCAAGCAGGCTCTGAAACAGGATCATCAGACTCGTCATCATCAGCGTGAGATACACATCCAGGATCAGCCAAGTCAACAAGACCATCACCATCATTGTCAAAACCGTCAGCGCACTGAGGAGTATGAGCCTCATCATTGTCATCAGGGCTTGAACAATCAGGGTCTGCCATGTCTATCAGACCATCACCATCATTATCGATGCCGTCACTGCAAGCAGGAAGCACGACAGGGTCTGTCTCATTATCATCAGATGAATCTACGCAACCTGGATCAGCAAGGTCAACAAGACCATCACCATCGTCGTCAAGACCATTGTTGCACTGTGGAAGTGCTGGATCATCAGACTCGTCATTGTCAGATGAGTTCTCACATCCAGGATCAGCAAGATCAATAAGACCATCACCATCATTGTCTATGCCATCCTCGCACTGAGCAAGAACAGGCATACCACCTGTGTTGATAGGAATGTCGATCATATCAGTGTCACCGTCGAGGTCAGTCAAAACAAGAGTAATCCAGTCAAGACCTGAAGCAAGAGGTGTAACAGTCATGAAATCATCCAAATCTATGCTAACTTCTGCAACAGCAGGATCAACACCAAGAACACTCCATCTTAAACCTCTTCCAGAATCCTCAACATCAGACTCGTAAGGCGTTAGTGGTATGATAGTCACATCATCAAAAGTGCCGCTGAACTCATCAGCAACAGCAGGGTCGATGACAGGCGGATTGTTCCTTATAATCACTTCCACAACCATCTGCGCACCACTGCCATCAGTGAAGTTGAAAGCAAAAGTGAACACATGAGAATCGCCAAGGAAGTCATGAGTTATAGGAATGGTCAAGTCATACCAATAATTACCCTCTGTATTAGGAGCAAACTCGTGGAACCAAGCAACACCGCCAGGCGGGCTCACAAGAGACACGCTAGTAACCATATCATTTGCAGGAACGCCAGACTCGTCGAAAACCCTGAAGTGAACAAACATATCCTCTCCCCTGAAGAAATCATAATCTTCAACAGTGAAAGAAGGCTCGTTGTACACAGCAAGATCAGTTATCATGTAACGCTGAGCAAGCACATCGAATGTGAATGTAGGATCAGCATCCAAGTCAGGCAGCCAAAGCGGCTTCTCTGCAGTAGCATACACGGTGTACGTACCGATACCTGCTGTAGCAAAAGTAGCAATGCAGTTACCTGTAAGAGCATCAGTTATGCAGTTAGTTATCTCTGTGCCATCCTCGTAGAAAATCCTTGCGTTAGCTCCGCCAACAGACACACCATTAGCACGGACACTTACAGAGCAAGCCTGCAAGCTTCCTTCTACAACAGGATCAAAACAGCTGATCTCAGTCACGTTCAACTGACCAGTTACTATAATAGTATGAGTGACAAAATCTGAAAGCTCACCATCACTCACTGTAAGAGTAACATCATGCTCGCCTGGCCTTTCAAAAGTCCATGCTGCATCGCAGTCTGTTGAATCAATCCAAGTATCATCGTCAAAGTCCCAAGCACATGTAAGCACGTCACCATTAGGATCTGAGCTTGTAGACGTGAAATCAACGTCTTCTCCGACCTCAGGATTTACAGGATTCCAAGTGAAATTTGCAACAGGAGGTCTGTTATCAGGCATTCCAGGAAGCACTTCAATAGTAACATCCATCACATCAACACAGAAACCATCAGTCACCCTGAAAGTAGCAACATGTCTTCCGACCTGAAGCTCAACAGGAGTCCAGCTGAACCTTCCATCATCTGTAAGGAAAGTTGTGAATGGCATGTCAGCAAAGTAAGTCAGTGCATGACCATCAGTATCATGAGCTGAAAGCGAGAACTCAAGAGTCTCACCAGCACGAACAATCTGAACAGGCATAGCATCGAATACAGGACATTCATTGCCTGCACCAACATCAATACCCTCTGAATCAGAAGCAAGATCACCATCAGCATCAACAACCGTGCAAGAAGCGACATAAAGACCTTCTGAAACATAAGTGTGTGTTGCGCTCAGTGTCTCTGCAAAAGTGCCATCACCGAAATCAATACCAGTGTAAGCAAGAGGTGAGTTACCACCAGTCACAGTACAAGTGAAATCAACTTCAAGAGGCGCATCACCAGATACAGGTGTTGCAGTCAGTGAAACAACCGGAACGTTGTCAGCAACATTCACAACAGCATCATCAGAACCGACATCACCATCAGCATCAGTCACTACGCAAAGTGCAGTGTATATTCCTGCAACAGCATAAGAATGATCAGCCATAGCAGAATCTACAGATTCACCATCATTGAAATCTATATGATAAGACAAAGCACCATCACCGCCTGTAGCAGTACACTCGAAGTGTACGTTTTCACCTTCAAGAACATCTGAAGGAGTTGCAGTAAGAGTAACAACTGGTGTTGTATCAGCAGAACCCACATTAACTGTGACACTGTCTGAATCGAAATCACCATCAGCATCAATCACAGTACAAACAATAGAGTAATCTCCTTCAGCATCATAAGTATATGAACCTGAAGATGTAGTTGTGAAAGTTCCCTCACCAAAGTCTATGTTGTACGACAGAGGCGCATTGCCGCCAGCAGCTGAACAATCATAATCAACAGTAAGAGGTGCATCGCCAGATGTAGGAGCCACATCAAGAGTGACTACCGGAGCATTGTTACCGACATGGATTGAAACAGAATCTGTATCAGAATCACCATCTTCATCCATAACAGTACAAGTAGCAGTGAAATCTCCTGCATTTGCATATCTATGAGATGTGCTAGAACTGGCAGCAGAATAACCATCACCGAACTCTATAAGATAACTCAGCGAACCATCACCACCAGTACCGACACAGGTGAAAGATACGGTCATGCCTTCAAGACCGGTAGTCGGAGTGGCAGAAAGATCTGCTGAAGGAGTGCTGTCAGATTCGTCTGAAACCACAAGACGTAACTGCTTTGTCTCAGTCTCATGAGAATCAGAAATGATGAAACGTACCCAATACTCACCACCAGAAACATAATCAAAACTGTCAATATCAACAGTCTCGAATCCAGTGTAACGGGATATATCAACATCATGCTCTTCAAGAACTGTAACAAGAGAACCGCTAGCCCTTCTAAGTTCTGCTCTGTAATGCACAGTAGTATCAATAGAACTGAAACCACTTGAAGCTGCTGTTGTGCTATCTCCAAAAGATATGCTGTGCGGATCGCTTGTACCTGGAGGCATCCAATAAGGAGTGTCCCAGACAAGAGCAAAAGCCGCAGGGCTCAAGAGTACTAGCATCAAAGCGAAAATTATTGCTTTTGTATTATTCATTTTTCTTTCACCTGTATTACAATTGAATATAAATAATGAAAAATATTTGACGACTTACTCGTCCATCTCGTCAACGTTGTTACCGCCGCCGAAATAGAATGTAAGTCCTGCATTGCCGCCGTAGATAATGTCCTCCTCATTACCTGCGACACATCCTCGGAGGTCAACAGATACAGAATCATTGATCACGAAATCAACACCTGCACAAGCTCCACCCATCACAGAAGTCTCAAGACTTCGGTCAGAATAGTGCTCTTCATCTGCAGTGCTTCCATCCTGATACTGAAGCACCTCATCAACAGATCTTTCCTGATCGTATATAGTCATAGGAACTATAATTCCAGCAGCGAGCTGAATCCAAGGAGCAACCCTGTATCTGAACTCAAGACCCGGCATAATCATATGAGCCGTGCTTCGGTCATAAGCCTCAACAACGCTTGTCAAAGAGAATGGATCCTCTGGATTTCCAAGAGTTGTCCTGGAATTAGGATCTCTTACATTCTGCGAACCGCCGAAAACATAACCAAGCTGCCCGACGAGGTAAGCGTTTGTATCACCAAGCCTTCCACCGAACTGTGCCAAAACACCTGAGTTCATTTCATAATGAAGAGGGCCGTTGCTTCCAAAACCGAGATATCCTGCACCAATCAAAAACCTATGCTGACCATCAGGCGAAGGTACTGGAGGTACTATAACTGGATCAATCTCATCAGGCGAAGGTACTGGAGGCACTATAACTGGATCAATCTCATCAGGCTGCTGCGGAACTACAGGAACTGGAGGTGTAGGAGGCACTGTCGTAACAGGCACCCTAACAGGAACCTCAGCTACAACAGGCGTAGTTCCAGCAGGGTTAGCCTCGTTATTGTCCTGAGGACACTCGCAATCAGGATCATCCATATCTCGTCTACCATCACCATCATTATCAAGACCGTCACTGCACTGAGGCACTAACGGATTACCTGTAGGAGCGACAGAGACCTGCTGAACAGGAGCACCATAAAGATCCCTTGGTATCACAAAAACACCGCCGGTGAAAGTTTCCTGGCGTCGAGTCTCAGGATTGTAAACCAGAATAGGATTGTCCAATCCTTCAATCATAGGATGAACCAAACGACCCGGACCTGGCAAGTCGATTATCTGACTTCCATTAGCGATGTGACCCATCCTAAGACCATTACCCCTGCCAATGACAGGATTAGTATCGTTATTGTCATAGACCATCACATCCCAGATTCCTGTTCCACCGTTAGGTGCAAAAGAAAGGACACGTGAAGAACCATGCTCGTAAGGATTGTATCTGGCAACAAAGATCTGGTCAAGTGAAGGTATGCCTTCACCCTGGTGCATGTTAGAAAGCACGAGCCTTGCGACTTCGTCATTGTTCAGACCACCAGTACCACGCGCATTACCGATAAGATTTGAAACCATTGCGTACTCAATAACTCTGTAATGAAACCTTTCGAAATGATCTGGAGTGTAAGGCAACATGCGCGTAGTGCTTGTGACACCCAGACCGTCAAGAATGTGCTGCGGAGTGTTCTCGAAAGTCACACCCTGCACTGAAGGTGCTGGGACAATACCTTGGTCAAGACCCTGGATACCCCATACATCATAAGAGTGACCTGGAACGTAAAGAATACTTCCATCCTGTTGCTGCGTACGGCAGACAAGAGAACCAAGCAAGTAAAGCAGGTTAGTATCTGTTATAAGCTCACTACGGACCTCATCATCGTGCCTAAGCTGTTCTGCTGGAACAAGAGCATCTTCATGAACCATACCTGCAGCCCAAACACCTTGATGTTCTGCACCAGGACCTGCTGGAACAGCAGTGTAAGTGCATGTAGGTGGAAGATCCATACCTGCAAACTGGTGGACAACACCAGCAGTAAGTTCAGGAGTAAGAACAACATGTGCGGAACTAGCCTGTTCGGCCTCTGCATCCCTAGGCATGGCAACAGAGCCAACTGTCAATGCAGTTGCGAGTGCTGCTGACCTAACTAAAAAGTCTAAAGAGCGCTTCATTTTAAATTTCCTCCGTAATCGTACGTGTAACTATAGTTTGCAAACTAAATCACCCTTTTTACACCCTTCAAAGATGTTAAAAAGCGTCAGAAACGCGGTTAAGCATTAAAACGCTCGAATTTAAGTGCCTGAGCACCCCCTTATATTATGTAACAGTGACTATTTCAGTAGAGAGCTATATTTAAATGTTTCTTTTTGTTGTTATTCATCAGTCCTAACAAAACTCTATGATACAAGGAATAAGGGAAAAAGTTATTTCCAGAAAGGACCAAAAACAGCCGATTATGTACTATTGAATGTGAACTATACTAGACTAACGAACTAACTGTATACTACAGCTCATATCCTGAAAACGCTGCTAGGCGGCAGCAAAAAACTCTTGAGGCAGGTAATAAGTCAGCTAAACGGTAAATATATGCCGCGCTCCGTCAGAATAATTCACAGAGCTCCGAACCGTGCGATTGTGACCTCGAAATAATAATCCAATGACTGCGCTAGGCGGCATATATTCACCATATGTGGCGGACTTATTACATACCTCTTGAGAGCTACTGAAAGAGGGCTAATATGAAATCCTATCGAGTTTAATAAAGATGGATACTGCACCGCGACTATAGTTTTTTACACCTAATCTTTACGTCGAGCTAACTTCTGAAACCGATTTATTATGGTAATAGAGTCGCTAGGGGCAGCATCCATCTTTTCAATATGCAGAGGATTTCATAATAGCCCTGAAAGAGAAAAAAGACTTATATAGCCCATCTCATGTGATTTTACAAAATGATAACAGTTATCGGAGCAGGACCTATAGGCAGTCACACAGCAAGACTGCTAGCTGAAAAAGGGCATGAAGTCAAAGTACTGGAAGAGCATTCTAAAATTGGTGAACCAGTACAGTGTACAGGCATAGTGACAAAAAGCCTTTTCGATATTGTGAAGCTGCGTAAGGAATATCTGGTCAACAAACTTAGCCGCGTAAGAGTGCATGCTCCAAACAGAAGCAGTGCAGAAATCAAAATCAATGATTTTGTGATAGACAGGACAAAGTTTGACTGTCATCTGGCAGATCAGGCTGAAAAAAAAGGCGCTGAATTTTATCTTAACCACAAAGTAACTGCAATAAATAAAACAGATAATTTCAAGATCAGACTCGCACAGAAAAATAAAACACCCACAATCACAACAGATAAACTTATCGGAGCAGACGGGCCCAATTCAGTCGTATCAAAACACATCGGAAACAACCAGCCACAATATTGGGTGGGCGTGCAAGCATTGGCCAAAATACCCGTCGACAAAAAAACTTACTCAGTATACTTTGGAAAAGAATTCCCTGGATTCTTCGGGTGGGTCGTGCCTGAAAATGACGAAGTTGCCAGAGTCGGTATAGCATGCGCGCAGAATCCTAAACAAGTGTTCGACAGATTCATAAAAAGATTCGAGAAAAGTAAGATTCTCGAGATGCAAGGAGGACTCATTCCTAAGTATAACTCTAAAAATAAACTTGAGAAAGATGGCGCATACATTGTCGGCGATGCGGCAGCACAAGTGAAAGCCACAACAGGCGGAGGACTGGTACCCGGACTTCTTGCAGCAGAAGGACTTGCAAACTCGATAGAAGAAGAAACATATTACCGGAACAATATAAGACCGGTCAATCAAGAACTACGGATGAGTCTCATGTTGAGGAATGTACTGGATAGGTTCAATGATGCAGACTACAACAAACTTGTTGAGCTTATCGATCAAGAAAAGATAAAAAAAATACTGGATGCAGAAGACAGAGACAGACCTTCAAAAATAGTATTTAAATCAATTATAAAAGAACCAAAACTGCTGCTTTTTGCGAAGACATTACTACGAGCAAAACGTTTATAAACACACGAATTCCGCAGTAAAACGGGGTATCATTATGACAGACAAACACAAAAACAATGAAGACGAAGAGATAGCTATAGACTTCTCAAAAGTCAAAAACTGGTTCAAGAAAAATAAAAAATCTCATTCCAAACCAGCATCACACGAACATCAAAGTTCTCATGAACACGCACACAAGCATGAAGAGCACAATGAAAATTCTCAGTCCAAAGAAGAAAAAGATGATGTGAAGTTTGATTACAAAGAAACTATCGCATTCTTCAAAAAATACGGAACATGGTTCCTAATACTGATACCCATAATACTCACAATATATTTACGCTTGCAGCCGATGTATCTGCCAATGACAGATGACTGGGCACAGAACTCAGTCTACGGATACTACCAAGGACAAGTCGCACAGCAGATCAACACACAATACCCAAATCTTCCTGAAGCAAACAAGAACGCACTTATTGATTCTGAATTCCAACGATTGCTCAAAGAGAATCGCGATATGATCGACCAACAAGTAGCACAATCATCACAACAATACAAAGAAAGAATGATGTATGAATCAGGTGACAGCAAGTATGTTTATTTAGGAGATATTGATTCTTATTATTGGTTGAGGGATGCAAGGAAACTGATTGAAAATGACGGTCATAATTGTGATGAAATAGATTATGAAAATCAACTTTGCTATGGTGACACATACACCAAAGCACCAATGAAAAGTGCTGTTCCTTTAGGAAATGAACAAGCAAATCCATACTCATGGACCATCGTATACATATATAAAATAGGCAGCAGGTTCAATCCAGATTTCACACTGATGCAAGCATCTTTCTATGTGCCTTTAATTTTTGCGCTATTTTCAGTAATAC
>CAZXTQ010000018.1:0-18102 GCA_964643595.1 uncultured Methanosarcinales archaeon | reverse complement strand
ATCTCAAGAACAAACTCGAAGTATTCATCCATGCCCATATATTTGGCTACACAGAGTTCTCTGATTCCCTGGTTCATCTCCTGCACACCATGCATAGAACAATACTTGCTATCAGCATCCATACAATATTTAGGACCACCGCCCTGATAGTTGCTGTAGATGATATAATGCGGATTGAAATCAGCACTTTTTTTCAACAACTGATAAGCAGGTTCGATGGCTTCTTCAGCGATGTTACCATAAGGGCAATAGCTCATAACATAGAAGTCAATCTGAGGCCTGTTGTCGCCTTTAGTCACTCCTGTCAATTTCTCGAACTCAGCACGTTTTACAGGGTCAAGCATATATTTAGAACCACTGGCTTCATCAAGCATGACATAGAACTGGCCTGAAGAATCTTTCCTAAAAGCGCCTCTAATCTGTTCATTAGTCTGCCAAGCATAAGTCTTAGTCAGATCTCCTTTGAAAACATAAGCTGGAGCATTCTCAAGACCAAGATTCTTGACATATGCCTTTCCTTTTGTTGAGCTAGCATCGACTTCATCAACTTCTATGTTAAGGAATATCTGGCCAAGAAGAGCCTTCAACTGAGACGAGTCGCAATTGGTACATTCTTTAGCATTGATTATAGTTATCTCAATCTTCTCATCAGGAGAATACTCGCACTTAGCATCAGATTTACCCGGATTATTGCACTTTCCGACCATGCCTGGTTCACCAGTGCAATCTATATCAGAACTGCAAGCAGGCATGTTTTTACAAGCAGGATGGTTATCAAGTCCTTGGCAAATAGACCTTTTGAAAGAAGTGGCATCTCTTGCTCCTGAGTAAGGCTGATCATTTATGTATATAGTAGGGCTTCCTTGAGCGTTCACAAGTTGGCTTGCTCTGATAGAAGATTTAAGAAGCTGTTTACCTTCTTCTCCTGTATGACATTCTTTGATTTTTGTAACATCAATGTCTGTATCTTCTGCGCATTTGTCAATAGAACCTATAAGGTCCCTAGGATCCTTGTTTTGACAAACTACAAAATCAATCAGTTCATCAGGGTAATGTTCCTGCACGCAAAGCTGTACTATATTACCATCAACTTCAGGTTGTCCATGAAGGCTTTGAAAACCATCAGCAGTCTCTCCTGCTATGTATTCAAGTTTCAGATTTATGTTATCTCCCAGTTCAGCCATAACTGGTTGAATAGCATTCTCTACATCAATGCCGTAAGGACACTGACTCATCACATAAAACGTGACATCAACTTCACCATATTGTTCAGGATTATCAACATCAATTGGAGAGGGAGCACTGCTTCTGCTCCATATGAAAGCGACCACAACAATGAAGACCAAAACACCGACTATATATTTAGTGTAGTTAATCTTCTTTGATTTCTTGTGGGGGTGTGCTTTCTCAGTGTGTTTACTATGTTTTTTATCATGAGACTCCTGATGTTCCTTTTTTTCTTCATGCTCTTTAGGTTCATCTACTAGCTCATCTTCAGAATCAAAGTCAAAATCATCATCTTTCATACTTCACACCCCTATCAGTATATTATATATTAAGTCGCAAAGACAGGATATTGCTTTTAAATCTTTCGTATGTTCTTTTTAAATGGGCTGGGTTGTTATGAGTCGATAAAAATTTAACAATAGTTTATGAATCTTAAAATTTTTTGTACCCTGATTTAATATTTTAAGAGAATGCTGCAAGGATATTCTTAATACCATACCAAAAAAGAAGCGCTGCAAGTACAATTGCTATCCAGTTAGTTATATCTTTCCAGTCGATATGCAGATACCATTTCAGGAATTCTTCAATCTTCAACTTACAGATCTCCTCACTTTTTTAATCTCTTCTTAGAGTCTTTAGATGCAGTAGCGGCATCTTTGGCAAAAACCTTAACTTTCTCTTTTCGTATCAGTTTCTTAGTAAGCCAATGAGCGAGCCGGAATTCTCCTTTCTTGAGTTTTTTTTCTTCCTGCTTGATATTATCCCTATCTAATTTTTCTATAATCTTGTCGTTAGATTTCATCCGTTTCAATTTTTTTTTGTTAGGTCGTACCATCTTAATCACACAGTCACATCATAGGAAGTTTCCCAGTTACACTATCAATCTTTTCTTCATCATCAGGACCGATCCCAACACAAGTCTTAGTTCCCGGAGCGATAACAGTCTTACCAGCATCAGTGATTGTCGAAGTCATAAGACCATCATCCTTTGCCAACTGCATATACTTCAGCATCTCTTTTTCATCCTTTACTTTGAGAACTATCTTTTTCTGACCCTGTGAACGCCATTCAGAAACCTTTGATTTATCTGACTTCTCAGTTTTGAGTGTAGCTTCAACTGCAGCATGAGCCGCCTGAGCAGCAAGTTTACCTTTAGGTAGCTTAAGATCCTGCCTGACCAGAATTACCAGTTTCATATCCATGATGGGCATTTAAAAACTAAGTAGACTTTTAAAAGTTTGGTTTTTAGGAAGGTGTTTAGCTGGGCTAAGACCTTTGATATCATTTATTTCATCCAAATGTTCAATACCTATCTTACCAACATAAAGATCATTTAGATTACCTCCCTTCTCTAAGAAATCCTTGACTTTCAGATAACCATCAATGTAAACAAAATCCTTGGGACAACCACCTGGTCTGCTCGTGTCGGCTATACCTCTCTTCGCCCGCAGAGCTATACGGAAAGCAGTATTTGGAGGGAAGAATTCCAGCATATAATTATAAATATCAGAGAACTTCTTGTTCATCGCCATCCTAACTGCAATCGCTCTGGCGGCGTAATTCTTCAGGTTTTCATTATTGAGAAGTCCGAAACGCTCTTCATTCACAACAGCAAGACCTTCTTCTGTAGCAAGATAGTTCGGCAGACCATGAAAAAATATCATGAAAGGCTGTTCCCGCCCATTTTCTGCTCGGAGTACATGCGTGCCTATTTCATGTATGATAAGGCGCTTCACAAAATTATCAGAGAAGCTGAACTTGTCTTTTATGAATATCTTTTTTTTGGCAACAAGCACCATCGCACTTGCGCTCATATTTTTTTCAGATACTCTGTAATCAAAACCATAATGTTTTATCTCTGCTTGAAGTATATTTACAGCTTTAGGTGACGGGATGTTTTTTTCCTCTTTTTCTGATTCCATAGACAAGAAACCAATAGCCTTCTCAAGAACATCCATAGTAGGAAGATCATAGACTTTTTTTGCAAAAACAGTGAATTTAGGCGATCCCCTGTTGGCGAGCATCTCGCACTTGTCGATATAAATATCCCTTTTCTGGGCCAGCAGAGAACCGAGCGTAGAATCATGATCCTCAACAGCGTGAAGCTCCTGTTGGACTTTATCAAAATTAAACTTGGGTCTTCCATATATGAAGAACGGATTGTAATCCTGATCCTGCATGACCAATTCTTTCTCCTGATCAATGTTGATAGGATTAACATCGAAAAACGTAACAGGATTGATAATTTTCTGAAGATTGAAATCTATGCCTTTAAGCCTGAAAAAATCGTCCATGATGAAAAATTATTGTTGAAATACAATATATAAACTTTGTTGTTTTATTCTCCTCGCGAGTAGGGACAAAAGTTTAAATACGCTTTTCGCTGTTTTGAATTTATGATAACAGTATACCGCCGTATCAAAGATTCTGTAGTAAAAGAGAAACTGGATTCTGAAAAGATTAGTAATTCATGGATAGATTGTTTCAATCCGACTCCTCAGGAGCTTGCCAAGATATCAAAAATAACAGGAGTCATACCTTCCCATTTCAGAGAACGACTGGTAGATTATGAGCGTCCTACAACATTAGAAACAGAAAATTATTCACTCATAGTATTTGGTGCACCGATATTCAAGAAAGGTCGTGGCGAAGCATCATCAATAGCAATATTTCTCTGTAAGAACAACAACATTGTTACCCTACGTACAGATGAAATAGTTGGACTTCAGAAATTTGAACGGGACATAACCGAAAGGAACCCGAAATATCTTGAGACACAAAGCCTTGCAGTGAAAGTAATGATGGAAACTATAATCGATACTTATTTCGAGCACTTTGAAACTTTCCAGGAATCCGCAGATAGAATCGAAGCACTTATCTTCAAAAACCCTAAAAGAGAAGCAATTGAAGAAACATTTAAGATGCGGAAATCAATATTATTCATGCACAAGGCACTTGTCGCAAACAGAGAAGTCCTTGGATTTATAGAAAAACAGAACCTTTCAAGAATACCAAAAAAAGACCTTCCGAAGTTTAGAGATATGCGTGAAGACATACTACAACTGATAGATACAGAAGATACTCTTCGTAATGTATTAACAAGCATATTGGAAATATATACCTCCTCAGTATCCAATCAGATGAATGAAGTCATCAAGAAATTAACCGTTGTCGCGTCTTATGTGTTGATTCCAACCCTTATTGCATCAATATATGGTATGAACTTTAAGTTCATGCCAGAGATACCATGGAAATGGGGATATCCTTTTTCACTTGCACTTATGGGATTCTCGATACTCACAGTGTATTATTATTTCAAGAAAGAAAAGATGCTGTGATATTAGAATATGTGATATTAGAATAACACTACCCATAACATTTAAGAATAAAGACTATTTCTCCCATCTATAACGTATGATTTGCCATTGTAGGGCAGATCGGAGGTACAAAGAATGGTAATAGTAACATTTCCCGATGGTTCTACCAAAAAATATGACTCAGTAGTTACTGGACTGCAGATAGCACAAGACATAGCAGAAGGACTTGCAAGAGAAGCAGTCGCCTTCAAACTGAATGACAAAGTTGTTGATTTGAGCACACCAGTCACAGAAGATTCTACAGTACAGATACTGACAGCAAAAGATCCAGAAGGAATGGATGTTTTTAGGCATTCAACAGCACATCTCATGGCGCACGCCATAACTGAACTTTATCCTTACGCTAAACTGACAATAGGGCCTGTAGTCAAAGAAGGATTCTACTACGACATGGAACACGAACCTTTCAAGCCAGAAGACCTCAAGAAGATAGAGAAGAAGATGTACGAACTCATGAAACAGAAAGTACCTCTAGAACGTGAGATGATATCCAAACAGAAAGCACTTGAAATTTTCAAAGATAACGAGTTCAAGCTAGAGATGATAAACGACCTTGAAGAAGGAACGATCAGTGTTTATCGTGAAGGAAGCTTTGTTGACCTTTGCAGAGGACCGCATGTCCCGCACACAGGACTGATTAAAGCATTCAAACTGACAAAGATTGCCGGAGCATACTGGAGAGGCGATGCAAAAAATAAACAACTGCAACGAATCTATGGTATTAGCTTCCCGACAAAAGAAGAATTGAAAGAACACCTACAATTCCTTGAAGAAGCAGCCAAAAGAGATCATAGGAAGATAGGAAAGAAACTCGAACTGTTTTCATTCCATGAAGAAGGGCCGGGAATGCCATTTTTCACACCAAAAGGAATGGTCATATGGAATGAACTCATAAACTTCTGGAGAGAAGAGCACCGAAAAGCAGGATATTCAGAGATAAAGACACCGATAATGCTCAACAGAGTACTATGGGAGACCAGCGGACACTGGACAAACTACCGAGAGAACATGTACACTACAAAAATCGACGAGATGGACTATGCAATAAAACCCATGAACTGCCCGGGCGGAATGCTCATGTACAAAGAGAAAGTCCATAGCTACCGCGAGCTTCCTATGCGAGTCGGTGAGATAGGACTGGTTCACAGACACGAACTCAGCGGAGTGCTTTCCGGACTTTTCAGGGTAAGATGCTTCCACCAGGATGACGCACACATATTCATGACAGAACAGCAGATAACACAGGAAGTATTAGGAGTGCTGAACCTATGCGAAAAATTCTATGCAATGTTCGGACTTGACTATCATCTTGAGCTATCCACCCGACCTGAGAAATCAATCGGAAACGATGAACAATGGGAAAAAGCCACTGCAGGATTAAAGAGCGCACTCGAAGAAAAAGGAAATGAATATGTCATCAATGAAGGAGATGGCGCATTCTATGGACCTAAGATAGATATCCATATTAAAGATGCAATAGGGCGTACATGGCAGTGTGGCACAATACAACTTGACATGAGCCTTCCTGAGAGATTTGACCTGACTTATGAGGGTGAAGACGGACAGAAACACAGACCTGTTATGATACACAGAGTAATATATGGATCAATGGAAAGATTTCTTGGAGTGCTTATCGAGCATTATGCAGGAAAGTTCCCCTTGTGGCTTTCACCAGTTCAGGTCAAGATACTTACTGTAGCAGACAGGCATGATGAATATGCAGAGATGCTTCGACAGAAGATTTTTGATGCAGGGGTCAGAGTAGAGCTTGATTACAGACCTGAATCAATACCTAAGAAAGTCCGCGAAGCACAGCTCCAACAGGCCAATTACATCCTAGTAATAGGAGACAAGGAACAAGAGAACGAGACCATCAATGTACGTACACGTGACAATGTTGTGCACGGAGAGAAGAAACTTGATGAATTCCTTGGTGAAATACTTTCAGAAGTAAAAGACCGGAAGTAGCACTTTTCAAAGAATTAAGATAAAAATAAAATAATTAAAATATTTTTTCTTCTTTGTTTTTTACTTTTTCTAAGCAGCATTCACTCTTTCAGAATAAAGTCTGTCAGGTAGCATCTTCAAAGAAGGTAGTGCTGGCGGAAGGATTGTCTCTCTTGCCATTCTCTTGCTCGCATCCATTATGCAAGGTGGTGGAGGAGGAAGAGAACTTGCTCTTGCTTTCTTCTTTGCAACTGCAGGCAGCGGAGGCGGAGTTTCTATCTCGAGTACATCAGCCTCATTGGCCCAAGGGATATACGCATCCTTGCGTACACGCACTTCGCTTTGACTGCGCTCATTACTTAGAGGCGGTAGACCAGAAGCCCTACGCTCTTCTGCATTTATAGGTGGAGGTGTGCTTGCTCTTTCCTCAAACACAGGTCTTGGCGGAAGCGTCGATCTCATCGTCGGTGGTTTGCTTGCAGGTCTTGAATATGCGCCACTACCACCTTCCTGCCAGGGCAATGGCGGAGGAGAAGCAATCTTTCCTTCTCGTGTCAGATCAGGTCTTGGTGGAAGAGTAGGCCGACTTATAGGTTTAGTATTTCCTGAATTTGATGCAGTGACCCTTTCATACACTCCGTTTGTTCCAGTAGCCAACAGAACATCACCATCATTCCAGCTTCCACGATTATGATTTAGGTTGTATCTCCTTGAAGCGCTTGTCCAATAAGTACTTGCACGTCGAGCATCTTCTTTTGTCAGGAACTTATTCGCAATCTGAATCGCTTTCTCTATGTCATCAGTATCTCCACTTCTTAGCAATCTCTCGTAGATCGCTCTAGGTTGAGGATGTTGAATGCTCTTAGCCTTTATTTGTTCATTCAGGTCTATACGGTGAGCCGTATTTATGCCCGGAACAATTTTTCTGATCTGGACATTCTTTGTTATATCATCTGAGGCTGCGCTGCGGTAACCTGCATTGTCAAGGAGATTTTGGGATATTCTTTTTGGAGCATCCATCCGCGCTTCAACCTGTATTGTCTGATTTGCCGGTGGGAAAGGACTCCCATAAAGCGTATCATTCCTGAAGGCCACATTTTTGATTCTCGTCTTTGCAATATCTATTGCGCCAGGGACATATCTTTCAGCAATGTCCAAAGCCCTGTTCAGACGTTTAGGGTGGTTACTTTTAAGAAGCCAAGCAAAAGCCTGCTGAGCTGATACCTGGTCGATACCATCCTGTTTTGAATACTTTGCAATCTCAAGAGCCTTCTTTTCCAAAGTTATGTTGGCAAAATCATTGAAACCTGATTTCGCTTCATCTGTGAAGTACATATCAGAAATCCTGCGCATCCCATTGATGCTCTTTACAATCTCGTCCCATTGGCGTGAAATTTCTTTTGTTGACTTTGCGTCACTGATGCAATCACTACATACATCTTTCAGGATAGCATATTCTTTCATCGCATCAACAGCTTTCTGTACGTAATCTTTTGACACCCACCCACCTGCAACATTATTGTTCTGCTTGCGTCTGTATCTGAAATCAGTCGTGAAACCACCTGTTTTTGTATGCTTCTTCTTGAAGTAATCCACGCTAAGACCAATTTCTTTATTATTTCCAAAATAATTCTCAAAAATAGTACATTCCTGAAAGCGTTGAACCTGTTTTACAGATGTGTCTGAAGTCAACACGCTCACGATGTCGCGTTCTTCAACAATTTCTTCAGGAATATTCCGACCTGCTTCTATTGTTTGCACGACATCAGAAATCTCGCTTTCAGCGGCAGGACATTGATATAATCGGTGGCGTCCGGTATCTTCTTTGACCTTGGCAACAGTCCCAAGATATATTCCTGGCTGCGTCCTATCTTTCGGAAGAAGAAAAACAGGACTATTTTCCTGTACGAAAAGATTTATTCCTTGGTATCCTTGGTTCATCATCTCCTGAAGAACAGGAATATCTTCCGGAACTTCACAATAAACAACCTCTTCTGGTTTTCCTAACTTATCTATCTCCCATGAGCCCAACATAGGAGATTTGTATTTCCCTTCGGAGACATCAAATCCATTCATTTGCATGCCTCGCATATCCAACACCTCGAAATTCTTGTTCAATCTGTTCCTTCGGTCCTTCCACTGGTCCTCTTTTGTTGAACTCAAACGACACAGCTTTCGCTAAGCTGTGGTAAAGATGAAGACTTAAAAAATGTCTGTCATAACCCCCCATGAAAAAATTTCTGAAAACTCTTAAATCATTAAAAACAAAAGTCAGGTGGTGGTCCTTTGCAGGATCCACCCCTGACATCGAGCTATCTCCGAAGGAGTTTGAATTACTCCCCTTGCTGCTTACGCAGATAATGAACCTGATGAACTTTTTGATATTCAAAATATTGCTCCCCTTTTTTTTGAATCATTCTGCTGAAAAAGCAGATTTTCTTAACTATGATATATAGCTCTGTTTAATTATGCAATAGTAAATAACGCCAGAATGGTATATAAGCACTTTTATGTGTGTTTTTACTTAAATCGGAAGAACACATTAAGAATTTTTATAATTTGTAAATTAAGCAACCAAAATATAGTTGAATTTCTGACACTTCAGGGGTTATCATTTATCTTTTCTATTGACGGTAAGTTCATGTATGTCTGTCTTTTTAGGCAGACTTATCTTTTTTATATTTAGCATTGTCAGAAGCTTGCTTGCTTTTTTTTCTTTCACCATCCCGCTGTTGAAATGTATTCTGCTGAAATGCTTGAAAGAAAGTCTTCCTAATACATTCTGCAGCAAGAAAAGAAGCGCAAATATGCCTAGCGCATAACCCGCAAGTATTCCAAAGCCTGCTGCTATATTTTCTATTCCCATTTGGAATATTATGCTCTGCCGCAGAGCCACTTCGCTTACTACAAATGGATTAAACATGGCAATATGCTTTAGGTAACCAGGCAAGCTTTCTAATGGGATTACTGCACTAGAGAAAAGAAGGAACACTGCGATAAGTGTTATTGCTGCAAGGTTGGTTGTTTCTTCTGTCTTGAATATGAAACCTATGAACATACCTATGCAGATGAAAACTGTTGATGCGAGCAGGACAAGCAAAAGGACAAGAAGCACAGATGCCAATACTTCAGTCTCAAAGAAGAATGCGCTGACACTCACGAACAGCAAAAGCTGGATAAGCAATACAATAAGTGACGTTATGTAAGTCGAAAGATTGAAAGTGAAATGACTGGTAGGTGTGAAACTGTTTCTGAAGAAAGCCTTGGACTTTTTCTCAACCATCACTAGAGTCGATGAGAGAAGGATTCCGGTAATCATCATTATTAGCACGAGAAGAGTTGGGAAAAGCGAATTGAAATGAGTTTTTTGTGTCGCTACAGGTTCAATCTTAGTGGTTATCGGTGCTGAGATGCTTTCTACAGTCCTGCCTTTAACAGCAAGTATCTTCTGCAAAGCCTCATCAAGAGCTCCCTGAAGTATGTCTATCTCTGCAATCATACTATCGATCTTAGACCCTATATTGCCGAACTCAGGAAGAAGTTCATCACGCTGTTTCTTCACAGACGACATCTTCAATTCTGTCTCAGACATCTTCTGGCTTATGGAATCAAGAGCTGCCTTTATCTTATCAACATCCATAGATGCATTCGCTGAGAGGGTCTGTATGATCGATGTTGCGTTGTCAATGGCGTCAAGCAACCTGTCGCCTGCATCATCTATATCCTCAAGTTCATCAAGTAGAGCAGTATCATTATAGCCTGCGCCTGCAGTAGTAGCCGAGTTCTCAATTATGTCAATATCATGTTTAATGTCTGCGCTCATATTCTCTGCAGCATCATCAATGCTGCTTAGAAGTGAAAGTATGTGCTCTGTGATGTTCGAAGAACCTTTAAGGTCCACACTGGAGAAATCAACAGATATGTCCAGCTTTTTGAAACCCGAATCCATAGTGTTGCTTGCTTCCTTGATACCTGTACCACCCGTCTTAATAGCTGATGCGCTAGATTTGCCTGCCTTAAGTTTCTCTTCGACAAACCATAATCTGTTCATGATATCTGAAGTCGACTCAGCAGAGATCTCATCCGAGCGCTCTGAGACCCGAGTAGACATCACGTCAAGCATCAACCACACAAGATTTATCTGTGAATAATCAACAAAGAAAGTAAGTTCATTTTGCTTTTCTGCAGACATGTCTTCTGGAAAACCTATACATGCCTGAGATTCACCCATCTTAACAGAAGCTATGCATAGATCCATAGAATCCTGTTTAGTCACCTTGAAATCCTGATTAGTCATCTTTGTAATGAGGGATTCAGACATCGCAGAGTACCTAGTGGAATATACAGATGCAGTAAGCGTGAATTCACTTGATTGGCTATATGCTAGACCAAGCAGAGAGACGAGCAGAAGCGGACCTATGAATATTATCAAAGCAGATACTTTTGCCCTTACAAGCAGCTTGAAATTCTTTTTTATCAGCTCAAAAAGTTTAATCATATTACTCATTCTTCCTCATCAAGTTCTCAAAAATATCATTAAGTGTAGCGTCGGCAATCTCAAGACTTATCAGGCGGTCCTTGCTAGAGTCCACAGCTTTCATGACACTACGTACAGTCTTATCATCCATCGGGACAGTTATGAAAAGCTTGTTATCGCGTTTAACCATGCGCTCTATTCTTTTCTCTTTATTCAACTTCTTTATTATAGGATTGTAATCACATTTTTCCAGCTCAACTTTCACGACGCGATTCCTCTTGAAAAGACGTTTCAACTCTTTCATGGTTCCATAACCAAGAACTTTCCTGTCGTGCAGGATAGCCACTTTATTGCAGAGAGTCTCAACCTCTTCCAATATATGTGAAGACAGAACAATAGTCGTTCCGTGGTTGTTAATCTCCCTAAGCAGAGACCATATCTGCTTACGCATCACAGGATCAAGATCAGATGTAGGCTCGTCAAGGAAAAGAACTTTAGGATTGTGGATAAGCGAGCACGCTATATCAAGACGTCTTTGCATACCGCCGGAAAGTTCTGAAGATATGGTATCCCTCTCATCAAGAAGGTCAACAAGCTGCAGAAGCCGTGTAAGGTTAGCTTGAGCGTCTTTCTTTTTCATCCCATATAATGAACCATACATCAACAGGTTCTCTTCAACTGTTAAATGTTCATAGAATGAAGGTAGCTGTGCTGCAAAACCGAACTTTTTTTTTATCTGGCTTAAATTCTTGAACACTGATACATAATCTGGCAGAGGCTTCTTGTGTTTTTTTCCTTCGAAGAGGGTGTTGCTCTTGACAAGCACATCACCTGAATCAGGATTAAGAATACCTGACATCAACTGGAATATGGTAGTCTTTCCAGACCCGCTCATTCCGATAAGACCAAAGATGTCACCTGGCTCTACATCAAAATTCACATCCTTAAGCACAAGTTTCTTCCTGTAACTCTTAGAGATGCTCTTTACCATAAGAACAGAATTGGTGTTGGGTATGATTGGAGAAGAAACCGGCTTGGAATTATCTTTAGCGCTATCTTTACTTACCTCTTTTTTACTCACCATATCGTTTATAAATACCTGATTGAGATTTATAAATCTTGCGGTGTTTTAGGCTAATTGTTCTTAACAGTAATTATGTTACGATTAAGAACATGGTGATTCAATGTGGGTATGTAATAAGTCAGCTAGACGGTAAATATGTGCCGCGCTACGTCTGAATAATTCACTAATCTCTAAACCGTGCGATTGTGAAATTTGATGGCTAGTCCAATACACGCAAAGACTCGCTTTGCTAGAGTCTTTGGTGCCCTTAAATGCAGTCATTTCGCAGGTGTGTGCACCTGCTCTATTCGGCAGTCAAAAGCTCGCCGTAAAATTGACATATACTCATCGCGAGCTTTTAACTATTTGCAAGTAAATATTTCATGGACTGCGCTAGGCGGCACATATTCACTTTATGCTGCAGACTTATTACATACCAATGTGGATAACCTTTATAAATATCGCCGGATTGAGGGTTGCTTATGGTACTTGAGAAACTAGGAAGTTCATTGAAGGACACGTTGGCTAAGATAAGCAAGGCAGTCTTTGTAGATGAAAAACTCATCAATGAGCTTGTTAAGGACATCCAAAGGGCATTGTTACAGTCAGATGTTAATGTAAAGATGGTCTTTGGCCTTACCAAACAGATCAAGGAAAGACTACTGAAAGAAGAAGCTCCAGCAGGACTTACAAAAAAAGAGTTCCTGATAAAGATAGTCTATGAAGAACTTGTCAATTTCTTAGGAGCATCAGAAAGCGCAATCGAGATCAAGAAGAAACCGACCATCTTAATGTTAGTCGGTCTGTTCGGTCATGGTAAGACAACAACTACTGCAAAGCTTGCTAAGTATTACCAGAAACGCGGTAACAAGGTTGCAGTGATATCAACAGATACATGGAGGCCTGCTGCTTATGAGCAGTTGAGACAGTTAGGCGCACAGATAAATGTCCCTGTATTCGGAGAACCTTCTTTAGGTGACCCTGTCAAGATATACAACAAGTTCAAAGAAGAGTTATCTAAATTTGATTTGGTGATTGTTGATACTGCAGGACGAGATGCACTCTCTGATGAATTGATAGAGGAACTGAACTGCATCAACAAAGCAGTGCAGGCTGACGAAAGACTGTTGGTTATCGGCGGTGATGTCGGACAGGCAGCAGAGAAACAGGCACAGACCTTCCACGACACATGCAACGTGACTGGTGTGATTATAACTAAACTAGAAGGTACTGCAAAAGGCGGTGGAGCGTTGATTGCGTGTTCGGTTACAGGAGCAAAAGTCAAGTTCATAGGAGTAGGAGAGAAGGTCGATGACCTTGAGATGTACAATCCAGAAAGATTCGTCGGGAAGATGCTCGGCATGGGTGACCTCGAAGGACTCTTGGAGAAAGCCCGTGAAGTAATCACAGAAGAAGACGCTCAGGATCTCGGCAAGAAATTATTGAAAGGCGAGTTTAATCTGTTGGATTTGTATGAACAGATGCAGGCAATGAAAAAGATGGGTCCTCTTGGAAAAGTCATGGAGATGATACCAGGCATGGGCCAGATGAAGATACCGAAAGACGCATTGCAAGTTCAGGAAGAGAAACTGAAGAAATGGAAATTCATACTTGATAGCTGTACAAAAGCAGAGCTTGAAGAACCTGATGAAGTCATGAGCGCTGCACGCATTGACCGTATCGCAAAGGGTTCGGGAGTATCACCTAATGAAGTCCGCGAACTGTTGAAACAATACAAACAGAGTAAGAAGATGGTCAAGTCACTCAAAGGATTGGGTGGCGGTGGTTCACCTGCGTCTATGGAAAAGATGATGAAACGCATGGGTGGCGGAAAAGGAATGCCTGGAATGGGCAAAAAGATGAGATTGAAGTGAGAAAAAATCACTAATCAAAGTCTATTCTTATGACTTTATCTCCCGACGCACACACTTTTCTTGTCTTTAGGCCTATGTCTTCGCCTGCTTTGGCGTGCTGGATGTCCTTATAGTCAATCTCCATGGAAGTGACTTTTTGTACGAACATCAATTCTGATTCTATTCTTACCCTGTCACCTACTTTCAGTTCGTCTGTCAAGCTAAGTATTGCCACTCCTAACTTATCAAAGTAATGCTTTATGGTGCCTATCTGTTTTTCCATGATTATGGTAGAGTATAGCATCCTTTAAATATTTTAACATCTTCTTATAGTTTTGATATGGACCTATTCAAGAAGAAAAAGAAGAAGTCAGAGCTGGAAGATGAAATTGACAATCTCTACGATGTAGATCAGGATTCTGATATCCCTGTGTCTGAGAAAAAGACAAAGCAGAAGAAGATCCGCACCATAGAATAAGATGGACTTTGTAAAAGCTCGGCAGGAAATGGTAGAGACACAGCTCAAGTCCAGAGATATAGTTGATACAGGCGTTTTAAAAGTGATGGCGCAAGTTCCTCGCGAAGAATTCTTACCACCAGAACTTCGGGATGTAGCATACACTGATAATCCATTACCCATCGGAGAGGATCAGACAATATCGCAGCCATACATTGTCGCGTTGATGGTGCAGGAACTCGAACTTATAGGAGATGAAAAAGTCCTTGAGATAGGAGCTGGCAGAGGCTATCAGGCAGCAGTCCTCTCGCGGCTGGCTAAGCAGGTGTATACTGTTGAGAGATTACCAGAACTCGCACATCATGCAGAACAGGTATTGCACAAATTATGTTATATGAATGTAAGTGTCATTGTCGGTGACGGGACTCTCGGTTTTGAGAAGAATGCGCCTTATGATGTCATTATAGTTGCTGCTGCTTGTTCTAATGTCCCTGCAGCACTTAAGGAACAGCTTGTTGAAGGCGGTAGGTTAGTGATTCCTGTAGGAGACAAGTATTCCCAAGTCCTGATGAAGTTCACAAAAGAAGGTGAAGATTTTCTCGAGCAGAAACTTTGTGATTGTATGTTCGTTCCGTTGATTGGAGAAGATGGCTGGCAAGAGTGAACTTTATCTCAATGCATGATGTGTGGGTTATCTTTTATCATGTTTATCAGTATGAACGGGAAGATTGCTGTCGTGAGAAGAGCCATTATGATAAGACTTGAATATATTTCAACAGGTATTAGGCCAGACCTGAACGCTATCAGCGCAATAGCCAGTCCTACTGCTCCTCTACTATTCATCGCCCAACCTATCAACTGAAGTTGTCTCCAGTTGAACCTTGTGAAAGGCTTTGTAATGAGACTGCCGATGAGTTTGCTTGCAATCGCTATAACAATAATCGCGCTAAGCAGCACAGGATTCACTATAAGAGACTTCATCTCAAAATGCATTCCGATAGATATGAAGAAGAAAGGTATTATCAACCATAATATCATCCTTTCGGTCTGTTTTATAAAAACATGTTTACGTCCTATCTTCTTCTGGACTAGCAGACCCAGAAAGAAACTCAATATTGCTGCTCCAATCAAAAGGTCTTCGCTCAAGTACCTGATGTTAAAAATGGATGTTCCTATTATGAACAATGACAGCCCGAATATATCACCCCAGAAACGTGTTTTACTCATTCTTTGTGAGTTTGTGGAAAGGCTGGGTGTGCTTTGTGGGCACACATTTTGTTAATGGCTTTTTTATTTCAGTCTTGCCTTATGATCTGTTGTGAGTTGCGGAATAACTGGTCGTGAGGTGTTTGGAATGAATGTTTTTGAGAAAGTCAAGGGTGTTCGGGAAGTAGTAAAGGACGTTTATCCTGAGTTGGGTGTTGAGGAGCTTGCCAGGATTGTTGGTTTTCTTGCCAATAATTGGCATGGTGGCAAGCGGAAGAAGACCGTGAGTTTGACTCGGCAGCAGTTGATGGTTTATGATCTGCTGATGAAGAACGGTTATAATCCGGCGACTGTGTACAAGTGGTTTTTGCTTGCTACTGCTCCGAAAGATGTGCGTGAGCAGGTCAGGCAGAATAATGTGCCTATTGTCAAGGCTCTTAGGTACAGGAGGAAAGCCCGTCAGTTGTTGGGTGTTGATGAGAAGCAGTTCATTGAGGCGGTGATTAAGTGTGTTGAGATGTATGTTTCTGAGCCGGGTGAGGGTTATCCTGGGAAGGTGAGACCATGATTAACATGCAAAAGGTTATTTCCGGAGCCAAGAAGCAGCTGCCGAAGCTTCCTGATAAGGAGAAGCTTGTCCGTATGCTTCGCGAGGTTGATTCTCCGCATGTGGCTATGTCTATGTTTTTGGGGATTTTCTTTGGTGTCAGGATTAGTGAGATAAGCTATAGCCCAAGAAAGGATAATCACGTGCTGAAATGGAGCGAGGTTGACCTTAGGGTTGGTGAGATTACTATTCTTGATGGTAAGAACACCAAGAGGTATAAGAGCGGTTATGGGAAGGACAGGATTGTGCCGATTTTTGATGAGTTTATCCATGTTTTCAAGCTCTGGAAGGCGGTCTGTCCTGAGTCTGAGTACGTGATTCCCCATCAGAAGGGTGGTAATAAGCCTATTTGCCTTAGGCAGTTGCAGGATAAGACAAGCGAGGCTTTTGACAGGGCAGGGCTTCTTGAGGTGGTGTCTTATCAGAGGAATGGCAGGCCGAGATACAAGTACCATTTTCATTCGTTTAGGCATATTTGTGCCACGAATCTTTTGCGTAGGGGCTTGGCGATTGAGCAGGTTAAGGAGTTTCTGGGTCATGAGAAGATTGATACGACCATGGTTTATCTTAATCTGGTTAAGGATGACTTGAAGGAGGCTGTGACTCACGCGTATGCTTACCCGAAGCAGCGTAATTATTTTCTGCCAGCGCAGCAGGGTGCTCCTGTGGTGCAGGTCTCAAAAGATGTTGAGGCGTTAAAGCTTGAGAATGAGAATCTGAAGCTCAAGATGCAGTTGAGCGGTCTTGCTCCTTTGAAGGTGGTAAGATGAGCTTTTGCCACAATAAGCAGTATGAGCGGGAGTATGCTTCTATGATGTGTTCTCAGGGGTATCATTGTGAGCGTGTGGCTGGAAGCGGCTCTGCCCGAGAGGCTGTCTGTGATTGCGTGTTGTTCAGGGAGGGAAAAGGTTTTCTTGTTGAGGTTAAGGCCACGAAGGACAAGACTTTCTATGTCAGGACGCATGTAAGGATGCAGCTTGAGGCCATGAACAGCATTGCCAGGAAGCAGGGGATTAGTTCGCTTCTCGCTGTCAAGTTCAAGTATCGGGGTTGGAAACAGCTCGATATTACTGAAAAAATACCTGAGGTGGTACGATGTTAGCATTGCACAAGAAGATTTACGCCGCCCTTAAAGATGGGCCCATGACGAACGAGGAACTGTTCAAGGTGATGCCTGATGAGAAGCGCACGAGCGTAAGGGCGATAATAACACTGCATCCTGAATTATTCGTCAGGCTGGGCTTCGGAGTGATCGGCAGGCGCGACAGGGACGAGCACTTGGCAGTCCTTTGCAGAAACCCGACAGAAATACCAACAACAGCACAGCTCATAAAGTGCTACCTGGTAAAAGGCCCGAAGACCTTGCAGGAGATAACTGAGAAGTTTCCTGACGTGAAAGAAGAAAGCATAAGAAACATTCTAGAAGAGAACAATGAACTAACAATAACAGAAGATGGAAGGTATGGGCTGAAACCATAACGCTTGTTCACGCGAACCAAGATAATTCATTCATACATGTGGAAAACATATACCTCAAATACGAGGAGCAAGTAATAAAAAATTCCTACAAATAGAAGGAAGATGAGCCCATCTCCCAGACTCCTCGCCACAGCGACCCACGCAGAAGCCAAGATGACTGCCGCGGGCGCAGTTAGTCTCTGAAGATTTATGATTGCATGACTCATTTTCTTTTTTTCTTGAATAGTTCCGGGACCCGGTCAAAGATCTTCCCGAGGAGATAGCCATTCACGGACCATATCAAGCCCTCAGCCACAATCCGCACCGTCTCAGGATTGAGCCCTGTGTAACCTTCTTTGAGAATCATCCTGGAAGGTTCTACACCTTCCTTTCTCAACTCCTGTGCGAGAGCCTTCTCATCTTCTACAAT
>CAZXTQ010000017.1:8335-18795 GCA_964643595.1 uncultured Methanosarcinales archaeon | reverse complement strand
ATTCAGTCCTATGTCACCAGGGTATGCTCTGTCGACTATACCTACAGTCCTGCGTTCACCTTCTATCTCTACTATGTCTCCGCTCCTTACACCGATTTGATGCATGAGATTGCTATCTACTCTGACTATGCCTTTGTTGACGTCGTCTTGTATGGCTTCCGCGACTTTAAGGTTTATTTCTGCGAAGTTTAACACCTTTTATTTCTTGAGGTTTTCCTGTTTCTCTTTCTTATCGAGTTTTGCCTCTTTTGCAGGTCCTGATGCCACATTTACTTTTGGCATCGGTACTGGTGGAGGCAGGTTAACCGTGTTGCTCAGGATTATGCTCTGTATATTGCATTTTGTAAGGATAGAATTGATTATTTTCTCTGCGATGTCTTTCTTTATCTTTTTCTCTTTCTGCCATCCGTCAATTATCTCTTTGGCGCTTGCTTCATCTGTCAGGTACATGATGAGTCCGCCAAGTTCGATGCTTGCGAATTTTGGTTCGTAGAGTGATTTGTACTCAAATATGAACTTTATTCCGCTCTGCTTGGTCTTGCCTAGCTGTAGGTCTGATTTTTTTATGTCTACAATACCTACGTTGTTGCTTATGTTAATCTTTCCTGTTGCCTGTTCCTGTTTTTGGACGTTTATTTTTGTGAATTCAAATCCTACGATTGCCATTTATCATCACCTTTTCGTGTTTTAGAGATTGCGCTTTAGCATCCCCCTTCTGTGTGTTCGTGTTGATTGTTTATTTTTTAGGAAATCAACACAAACGACCCAATTGGTCGTTGATTGCGTATTCTTATAAATGTTACTCTTGGCCCTTTTTAAACCCTTTTTAAAGCCCTTTGTTTTTTAAAAGTCGATTTTATATATGTGGGATGTCTACTTTTTTGAGGGTTTTTTTTACTGTGGGAGATGTAATTGATCTTAAGACTGGTAAGACTTTGTTTGTAGATGACAGTAGTTCTAGATTGGAGTCTGCTCTTAAGACGGCTATTTCTGATGACAACAGGTCTGAGATATCCCGGCTTTCTCAGTTGCTTCATTCTATTGAGAAGGAACATCCTTTGGCTCTTTCAGGGCTTGCGTTACATAATATGTATCTTGGTGATTTTCAGGAGGCCGCGACTTGTGCTGATGCTGCAGTTAATTATAGTAAGGCAGGTAAGATGGCAGTTATTGCAAAGCTGGACGTAATCTATCATGGGATTGGTAAAGGTGCTTATGAGCTTGATGAAGCAATGGAATTTATGTATCGCACTCTTAAGCAGTATGAATGTGATATTGATGTTATTGATTCGCTTTTTAATATTTCTGTTGAAGTTTTGTCAGATAAAGAATTTGCTGAGATTGTTCTTGTTGAAGCAATAAAGGTCCGCAAGACCGCGTCCAATCATTCTGGTGGTAGTGTTAAGGATGTGAAGCAAACTTTGATTCTTTACTCCTCAATCAAGCAGGATTCTGAATAGTAACTTTTAAAACCATTGCGCTTTTCTATGGTTTGATATGGTTATGCTTATCGACGTGCATGCGCACATGGATTGGAAAGAGATTTTGGATAATATAGATTGTGTAGTTCAAAGGGCGAAAGATGCGGGTGTTAAGGTAATAATCGCTAATGGTGTTGGTAAAGAGTCCAACAGGAAAGTTCTGGAATTATCGAATAAGTACAAGATAATCAAATCCGCTTTGGGTATTTATCCTCCCGACGCTCTTGCAACAGAGGAAGGAGACGAACACGCACAATTCAATCCAGAAGCTGAGCTTGAGTTCATACGCGGACAGGATCCGATAGCGCTGGGTGAGATAGGTCTTGACCTGAAGAACGGCAAGGATATTGAGATGCAGAAGGATGTTTTCAGAAAACTTATCGATATTGCTAAAGAGAAAGATATTCCAGTCATAGTCCATACAAGAAAAGCAGAGGAGTTAGCAATTGATGTTCTTGAACAGTCAGGACATAAGAAGGTTGTTCTGCACTGTTTCAGTGGACGCAAACACCTCGTAAGACGTGCTGCAGAATTAGGTTTTTATTTTTCTATACCGACGAATATTGTGAAGAGTGAGCATTTTCAGAACATTGCTAAGACAGTACACATATCTAAGATTCTCACCGAGACTGATGCACCTTTTCTTTCTCCATTTCCAGGCAAGATGAACGAGCCTGCGTACATAATCGAATCTGTCAAGAAGATTGCGGAAGTGAAAGGCATGACTGTCGAGGATACTTCCAATGCTATATTCCAGAACTATCAGGATTTATTCATGTGATTATTTAGTCTTTATTTTGTTTTTCGGATTATTTTCCGTAAATTCACACAGGTCACTGGACATGTTCTCGCAGACTATTTTAATTAGTGCGACTTTATGGATACAATGCAAGATAGCAAATTTATCCTGGGTGAACCTGGATTGGTAGATTGGAATATATTACCACAATCTTTGATGGTTAAACCTGAGAATTCGTTAAGAAATGTGTTGTTCAACAAGTCGAGCGCGTACGAACTTAACAATATATTTCCTGATTACTCAATTTCTAGTTTTAAAAATTACAAAAGAAAAGAGGGTTTCATTCCTGTCGCATTATTTGTAAAACTATTAGGGTATCGTAATTTTAAGGGTTGTAGTATGGAGTTTTTTGAACTGGAAGTAAAGAAACGATTGTGTGGTTTGCCTATACCCCTCCATCTGCCAATTTCTCGTTCGGAAGAATTGGCTGAATTGATAGGTCATACTTTAGGAGACGGGCATATATCTAAAGGAGGAAGATTTGTCTATGTGAACACTTGTAAATCATTGATTAAACGAGTTCAGCAATTGGTGGACGTAGTGTTTGGAAAATCTGTTTATTGTGATTATCGTAAAAGAAAAGACGGGTCAGTCTCACTTCATTACCCTTCTGCTTTAGGTCTTATTCTGGAAAGATGTGGTTGTGTGATGGGTAATAAATTTCGACAAGAATTTGATGTTCCTGTGTGGATTAAAAACGGTTCAGAAGCGGTAAAATCAGCATTCATCAGAGCATTATTTGATGATGAAGGATCAGTTAATGACTCTGGGATTTGTATCAATATGGCAAAAATAGAGCATTTAGAACATTCTTTAATGGTTTTTTTCGAATCTTTGCAAGATATGCTAGTTGATTTGAAGATTAGACCTAGAAACATTACGCGATGTGTTAGAAGAGTGAATAAAAATGGGACTATCGCTATAGGCTTGCTTTTTGTTATTTGTGGTATAAATGAACTCAAAAATTTTAGGGAACACATAGGTTTTATACATCCTGAAAAAGAAGAAAGATTGAAAACGCTTGTAGACTCATTTATTCAACCAAACTACCATGATGGTGAGGCTAAACTTTTGATTCTAGATAATCTTGAGGGTCAAATGTCTACAAAAGAGGTTAGTGTCATACTTGATAGAGGAATCAAAAATACCCGATATCATCTTAATATGCTTGAAAAAGAAGGCAAGATTAAAAAAGTGGTCGTTCATAGTAGTAAGTTATTATGGGAAAAAGAAGAACAATCAAAAAGACAAGATTCTATTCCTATTCTATAGGATCATTGCCTGAGGGTTGTAAACTATGCGTTCTCGGCTGTAAGCTTGTGATGTTTGTCACTGGTATCTGTCCGCGTAACTGTGATTACTGTCCTATATCTGATAAGAAGCATCAGCAGGATATCACATTCGCTAATGAGTGGCCTACAAATGATATCAAAGACATAATAGAAGAAGCGAAACTTACCGACGCCAAAGGTGCGGGCTTTACTGGTGGCGATCCTTTAGTCAAACTTCACCGCACTATAACGCTCATAAAAACATTCAAGAAAAAGTTCGGAAAAGATTTTCACACTCATCTTTACACATCTTTTGACCTTGCAACGCCAGAGCGGCTCAAAAAACTCTACGATGCAGGCCTTGACGAGATAAGGTTTCATCCTGACCTTGACGACGATAAACTCTGGGACAGGATAGAAAACGCAACAGTGTTTGACTGGGATGTAGGCGTTGAGATTCCCGCAATACCGAATAAAAAACTCCGGACCATTAAACTACTGGAATTCTTTGATAAAAAGATCAAGTTCCTTAACATCAACGAGTTGGAAGTATCTGACGCTAAAGCAAACAAGTTGAGTAATCAAGGGATGCGGACAAAGAACGATATGTCTTATGGTGTCAAAGGTTCTGACCAGCTAGCAAAGCTTCTTTTGAAAGAAGTAAAACAACAAGGCTATTCTTACAACGTTCATTACTGCACTGCAAAGCTGAAAGACAAAGTTCAGCTCTCAAAACGGATTCAGAGAAGAGCGAAGAACGTTGCAGAACCGTTTGACATTATCAACAAGGACGGAACTCTTACTCGTGGTGCAATATACTTGCCTTTCTTGACGCCAAGTTTTGGCTACACTGAAAAGATAAATACTCTTACTTCAAAGCATAAGATTTTCATACTAAATAAACTCCGGCTCGCCCGAACACACTTGATGAGAGAATACAAAGTTCCTGCTAAACTCCTTTTGATAGATAGTCAAAGATTCCGCCTACTAACCAACGCAGGAGTCCCTCAACACTTGACAAAAGAAATCTCTGCTATGGGCCTAAAACCTGCGATCATAACCGAGTATCCTACCTGGGATGCTTTGATTGTTGAGTTGGATTGGTTGTGATTTTGTAACGTGTCGAGTCTAACAGTAACATTTATAATATCCCTGCCCTTTAAATACTATAATCTATTCAAAAAGAGGTTTCAATGTCACACGCGCGAAGAAGAGGAACTGCAATCGTCGAGACAGACAAAGGAATTCTAGTTGCATCTGGACGCAGCAAAATCTTCTTAACACCTGGTGGTGGTGCTAACAGAAAAGAATCGAGGATGCAAGCAGCAATCCGTGAGCTTAAAGAAGAAACTGGCCTCGAACCATATGTTGCTGTTGCTCTTTTCAAGTTCACAGGTCCGGCACACAAGACTCATCAGGATCTACACACAGTTTACTATGTCAAGGCACAGGGCAAACCAAGGCCGAGGCATGAAGTCAAGCACGTCGCATACTACACTCCTGATTCTGATATTCGTTTATCATCATCATCAAAAGAAATTCTGAAGAGATACTACAATTTCAAGAAAACTAACGCATCTCTTTTCAAGGAACTGGAGAGTCTGTAGGATGGGAGGGTATTTGATTGAATTCAGGTTCATTCACTATCCAACTAAGAAGAAAATTAAGCGTTTGATATGGCATGTCGATAAGAAGTTTCATCTGAGAAGAGCAAAGTATGCAAGGCCTGTACCTCACATCAGTCTTGCAGGTCCATTAACAACTAATAATGAAACAAGATTGATTAAGGATTTTCATGCTGTTTGTTCAAGACATCCGTTGATGAAGTTTAAGGTCAAGGGGTTCAACGTATTCAAAGATAACCGAGTTGTTTATCTCGATATCAAACCGTCTACAAGACTTGAGGATTATCGTTGGGATCTGGCAGAGAAGATTAAGCCATATTGTCAGCTTAGACCTCATGACCGTAAAAAAGAATTCTACTTCCATTCTACTATAGCTATGAAGCTTAGTCCTCACAAGTATGATATGATAAAGAAGTACGTTCAGAATATGCACCAAGTAAGTTTTGACTATATAATGGTTAGGGCGACTATAATAAAAGGCGGCAGAATACTTGTTGAGTATGATTTCCTCCAGAGAAAACTGTTGAATCGTCATCAGGCCAAAAGCAGGAGAGGTTCGACAATAACTGGTAAACTATTGGATGCATATTTCAAAGGAAAACATGATCCTAACAAGAATGTTAGTAAGAAGAAAACAGTTAAAAGAATCACTAAACCAAAAGTTGTGCAACCAGTCCAGGAAGTGATTAAGACAGCAGATATCTCTCCAGGATTCTTAGGTAGACTATTCAAACGCAAGATATTCGTGATAAGCGACAACCATTTCGACCATGCTAATATCATCAAACATTGCAAACGACCTTTTAGAAACTCAGCTGAGATGAATCAACACATGCTTGAAAAATGGAATAAGACTGTCGGGCGTAATGATTCTGTATTGTATTTAGGAGATATGAGTAATGGAAAAAGAAGCAATGGGAAAAAATGTCGCCCTGCGGACTATTGGTTAAGTAAACTGAATGGTAGAGTCATATTCATAAAAGGATACACTATTAAGGAAAATGGAGCGCGCGTTCAACATGATACTATATCAAGACAGAAAGATGTCTATGACAAGCTTATCGTAAAATACAATAATGAAGAATTATTATTGGTCCATGATCCTGCAGAAGTTCCAAAAAGTTGGAACGGATGGGCAATATGTGGGCACCACCATAACAACCGCCCTGTTGAATTTCCTTTAGTAAATAAGAAGTTGAAAAGATTCAATGTAAGCGTAGAACTGCTGGATTACACGCCCATAGAATTAGATGAATTACTAAGCAAACGCTCAGATAAATAAGCCCCTTCCACAGCAACATTTATTAACCAAAAACCCGCATTCTACTGGATATGTTCAAAAAGAGGTCGAAGAAGGGTTTGAGTCATGTAGATTGGGCTATTTCGTTAGGTATTTTCCTGCTTTATCTTGGTTGGTTTTTTATTTTTGTAAAACCGCTTTTCTCTCCTGCTTCAAGCATGGGGGTTTTGCTTGACATTCTTGATGATGTTCTTGATGATCAGATGGCTCAGGGTATTGAGCGTATCAAAGTATTTGTACCTGATAACATAGATTATGAGTACTATCCTGTTGCGATTCCTTTCACAGAGGATTGGGCAGAGCGTGACGTTGCACATTCAGAGGATTATTTTGAGATTGATGAAGGGCGGATGTTTTTCCTGGCTAATTTGTCAGAAAAGAAAATGTTCAGAATGTATCATCCGCTTGACGTAATGATATTCACACCACCATCCGGAATCATTGCTAATGAGGATCGTACGACTTCAGGTGTTTTCACTGCGCGCTTCAACGAGTTCATGCTAAGCAGTATTCTTTACGACAATGACTACCGTATCTGGGACTTCTATGTTGAGGTTGATGAGACTGAGCTTGATGATGAAGGTAGTTTTTGGAATTCAACGTTCATCTCGAAATACCAGCGTTCTGGTGATTTGTTAAACCTGACGACTTATGCGTTTGCTGAGAACTCGATGATGTATAGTTATATCGTGCCTGCAGACTACCGTAATCATTCAATTACTATAGATTTCACTGTGTTCAACTATACTGATTTTTATTTTGACCCTGTCAATTATGGGGATCTTTCTTACAGTATCATGCCGAGTTGCAGATATTATGATTCTGATTTCCTTGATCTTTACAATAGCCAGTCTGGTCTGATGATTAAGTTCAGCAGGGAGATTGACATACGGCTTTGCACTAATGAGACCAACCCCTCTGTCAGGTTGGAGTTTGATTCTTATGCAGGAGAGGAAGATACTCTTACCATCTTCACACACCCAGGAAATGTCGCTGATGTCATTGATTATCCTGCCAACCCGATTGTTGGAGTGACTGAGACTCTGAGGACTGTATCTAAGGACAAGATAGGTGTTTTTAAGAACAAGGATTATGATTATTTGAAGCAGATTTTTGGTTATCCTAAGGATAGAGATTTCAACATAACTATAACAAGTGATATTATTGATGCATCATACGGGATAGAGCAGCCACCTGTTGCAGATATATACGCGAAGAAGATAGAGGAGGTCATCATCGACGGTAATTATGAGCCTAAGAGAGCTCTTATTACTTTGACAGTATGGTGACATTATGATATAAAAATGAAACGTAAAGGATATATGCGGACTCTTGAAGCGTTTTTTGCATTCTTTATTACGTTCATTTTTGTTGTTTTCGTTGTTCTGAAAGGAATCAGTGCAGCGCCAGGTCATGAACCGCTTGATATTTTGCCTGCGCTTGAGCAGCGGGAAGACTTCCGTGATTGTGTTTATTCAGGAAATACTACTTGCGTCGAGATTCTTGTCGATCCGTTCCTTCCTGGAACTTATAATCATAAGATTTCAATCGGAGCTCCTGAACCTTTTAAGGGAGCGAAGAATATTTATACAGAGACAGTCTTTGTCGTAGGCAATCAGACCAACGAGTACAAGATAGTTTATCTTTATTACTGGCCTAAATCAGGATGATAATCCAGACAGGTACTGCCATCATAGCCAACTATGTGCAGTGCTTATGTATAACTTCATCCGGTGCGGAAGGGGACGCTCCATCCAGGAAGGACTCGCACCATCAGTTAATGATTCCCAGCACGAGCCTGGCATGATGGCTGTGCCGACAAAAAGGTGATACTCATGAAAATAGAGGTTGATACTAAACACGATTCAAGAGAGGAACTCTCAGCATTGGCAGACATGCTCCAAAGACTGAGCAGAAGTTCAGGCAGTGGTGCTATCAGCACATATAAGACTGAACCTGCAAAGCCGAAGAACATATTCGAAGACTCTTCCCCAAGTGTCGGCATGTTTAACATGTTTAATGATGGGCCAAGCACGTCAACATCAGCTCCAGCACCGACAACAATGTCTGCATCAGAACCACAACCTGCTCAGAACGAACCAGCATCTGGTGGTCTATTCAGTCTTTTCGGTGATGACCCGAAACCCGACATTCCTTCAGAACCTGCACAGTCAATGTCTGTTTATGATGGTTCACCTACTGTTACAGAGCTTCTTTCAGGTCAGTCAGAGCCTGAAGAGCCGAAAGAGGAAGTGACAACGTCTGTCAGGGATTTGCTTGATGATGACAGTATAATTCCTTACTGAGAAGATAAATATGGAAAAATACCTCTTCTTTGATGATATGACTTCAGATGTCATATTCGAAGCTTATGGTGAGACATTAAAAGATGTTTTCACTAATGCAGCTGAAGCTATGTTTCATTTCATCTGTAAAGCAGACCTTGTAGCACCAACTGAAGAGCACAAGATCGAGGTTGAAGCAGACAATGTAGAGGACTTGATGATAAATTGGCTTCAGACCCTTATAGCCTCTGTCGATATAGAGGAGATGTTTTTTTCAAAGTTTACGATAACTGAAATCGATGACAAGCACCTGACTGCTTTTATCTATGGTGAACCGGTCTCTCCTGAAAAAGGCGAGACAGTGGTCAAGGCGGTGACTTATCATCAGTATAAGTTTGAAAAAACTGATGAGGGCTATGTTTGCAGAGTATCGCTTGATATCTAGTAATAGTATTGCTTTTTTTTTAATGGTTCTTTTCATCATCCTTTGCTTAAGAAATTTTATGTTCTTTTTTGCCTGTTTTTCCCTTGCTTTCCCAATACTTCTTCGCGAAAGTCTGTGCTACCATCAACGGAAACACAAGTGTTGCATCAGATTTGACCTTGACATTAGGAGCATTCACTTTTAACTTCGCCCATGACATTGCTTCTTGTTGGTTTCCGCCGCTATCTGAAGCATCAAACTCCTGCGCTGTCGTGATATAGACTGCATAATCCAATCCGTCTTTGAATATGTTCGAATTTAATACGTAATGTTTTGGTACTCCGCCGCCGAGGAGTATTGCTCCTGTTTTTTCATAAGATAGTGCTAGCTCGACAATCTTCTGGTGGTCTGATACGATATCAATGAAAAAGTCAGTATGCTTCTGTCGTAAAAAATAGAAAAGATCACCTATTGAGCCATCAGTCAGTGCAGGACAGAATACTGGTATGTCGTTACGCGCAGCCCAATACAAAAATGATTCTTCGTTCTCAACAGTCATTCCAAGTTCATGCGTGAACTCTGAAGTGCAGAGTGGGCGACCAAGCGACTGCTGTTTTTCATAGATTTTCTCGAAGAATGGTGTCATGAATCGTTCAAAATAAAGATACCTGTCATATGGTGCAAATATGTTTCCTATGCGACCGATGCCTTTCTCAAAAAGTACGCGACCTGGAGCATCAAAACTACCTGTGACAAAAGGTCTTAGTGTCTTTATCACGTCTTCTTCGACCGCGCCTGCTGAGGTCACAATAACATCAACAAATTTGTGCTTCACCAAAAAAGTGATTATTTCCCTAAGCCCAGAACTAACCATAGTTGATGTCATTGATAGATAGATTTTGCAGTCATCATCAAGCATCATGTTGATTATGTCTATGCCTCTGCCCATCTCTGTGGCTTGTATGCCTGTGTGTGCCATGGAGTGCATAAACTTGTCAAAGTCAAAGTTTTTCTCAAAATCATAACCTTTTACTTGAGGGTAATCATCGAGTGTGTTATATGTTCTCATCCAGTTGAATTGGTTCTGGTATCCTTCTAGTTTTTCTTCACGTAGTGTTTTTTTTTCCATTTTCTCACCTATAGATTATTATCAAGTCATAAAAAGTATTTGTTTAGCTGTTTTGGCTGTGCTGTCGCCGCGACGTGCGTGTTTTCCAACAGGCATTTCGAAGTTGGTTGCACTTCAGGAATATCAAGTAATGTTCGCGCAGCGAC
>CAZXTQ010000017.1:0-8325 GCA_964643595.1 uncultured Methanosarcinales archaeon | reverse complement strand
TTAGCAACCGAGTATGGTGTAGCCGCGTGGCAGTACTGCCATTATTGAGCTAAATAAATACATAAAAAGCAATAAAATTAACAATGCAGAACTAACTATTCAAATCCTAAAATGTGCATACTCTGAATATACAAATAATATCATTTTCTCTGTGAGATTACGATTCTTTTTAAACATTGTGTTTAAAAACATTTAAAAACATCCAAGACTGGAGCTTTTTAATGGCTCATCTGAAGGAATATAGACAGGCTACAGAGCTGACCTCGTTGTTCATGTTCTGTATATACTTGTTTGTACCTGTTCTTGCTCCTTACATTAAGAGTATGGGTTTTTCTGATTTCCATATTGGTTTGATATTCGCTATTTTTCCTTTAACTCTTATACTTTCTTCTGGTTTTTTCGGTACTTTGTCAGATTCTATAGGTAGGAAGAAGGTCATAATGTTTGGTATCTTGTTTCAGATAATAGCTATAGTCTTTTACTTGATAGGGTCTGTCTATCTTGTCATCCTTGCAAGGGTTCTTGAGGCGATGGCTTTTGCAGCTGTTGTTTTTGTTGGTATGGCGCGTATACAGGATTCGCTTGACTCTAAATCAAGAGGTAAGTATTCTGGTACGACTATGTCTTTGATGTATGTTGGTAAGACTATCGCTCCTGTTATTGGGGGTCTTATTGCTGATTACTGGTTCATCAAGGGTCCTTTTCTTTTCTCTGCTTTTGCGCTTCTCCTAGTATTATGGATTGTGGCGATACATGAGAGGTTTACTATAGGCAGGACTATATCGCGGTCTGAGTTTAACATTGTTAAAGGAATGCGGAATTTCTTGAAGTTCAGGGCTATGAAAGGTATGGCTATCCTTGGTGTCATGATGCACGCTTCGCTTCCCTTGACAGTTGTTTTCATACCAATATATATTGTTGAGCATTTCGGTCTTTCATATAGTTATGTGGGAATAGCGATTTTTGCCATGGAATTTTTCATGTTGTTTCAGTTTATAGCCGGTTCATTGTGCGACCGTTTCAATAAGGCAAAGCTTACTCTTTTGGGAGTTGCAATATTCGGTATTTGTTTATTGTTGCTTTCTCTCGCACCTAGTTATTATTGGTTGTTGACAATAATGCTGATCATGGGTATCGGTGGTGCTCTGTGGAATGTTGCTGCTTTCTCTTTCATGTCTGATATCGGAGAGGGAATTCATAAGGAGGGGTTTGTCGTAGGTACTTATGCATCTATAGCTAAGATAGGTGAGTTGTTGAGTTTTATCTTGGGGGGGCTTATCGTTCAATACTTTGGCATAAAATATCTTATGATAATTATAGGTATTTTTTTGTTGGTGGGTGTTTTTGCTGCTTCATTCTTCATGTTTGACAAAAAAAATGTCAAGAGGAAAAAGATATGAACTGCAAGAAAGCGATATCACTGATCTCTCCAGGTATTGATTCTCCTGTATCTACATATCTTATGAAGAAACATATAGACAATATCATAGCAGTGCACTGCACGAGTGAACCTCTAAACACCTCCCGGTCAAAAGAGCTTGTCATCAGGATGTGCAAGCTCCTTAAAGTAAATCGTCTTTACATTACTGATCATGGCAAGATTCAGAGACGCATCGCAAAGGATTGTAAATCACCTTTTGTCTGCGTGCTATGCAAGCGTTTCATGGTGCGCGTCGCAGAACAGATTGCAAAAAAGGAAGATGCCTGTGCAATTATAACTGGTGAGAATTTAGGGCAGGTAGCGAGCCAGACTCTTGACAATATGGTTATCATCACAAGCACCACAAACCTTCCTATTTTAAGACCTATTCTCTGTAATGATAAGCAGGAGACTGTCAACATTGCAAAAGAGATTGGGACTTATGAGATTGGTCTTGACTCTCCGCCTTGCTGTTCTTTTGTTCCTGACCAGCCTGCAACAAAGGCTGCAATAAAATCTATCGAAACAGAAGAGCGGAGGCTTGATGTGGATAGTATGGTGAAAGCAGCAGTAGAGTCTGCTGAGATAATTGACCTATAATTACAAAACTATTAGCAGCAGTCACTGCCTATCAGAGTTATCCGAATTCTCTTTAGTTCAACAATTGTACGGTAAGATATTCAGTTTTACATTCGACGTAGCGCTATGACTGTCGTGTTTAATTTGCTGAAGCGTGGTGGTGTTGGATGTTGTGCGGACTTTTTTCTTGCCTCCGAACAGCTTTAAATTATCACTTCTACCTGTTAGTGAATGCTTTAAAATCCCCTTATTTCAAGCCCTAAAACCGCGGAATTCTAACTTCTCAGCCCTCGTCGATAGCAATGAAAAGCTTTATATATGGCTATTTTTTCTATGTGTATAGGCTATTTTAGTGGTTGTGGTTTATATCATAACCTTTTTTATTTTTTTTTATCTAGGTTTTCGAAAATGTTATCTGAAAAACAATACTCCGATATTCTGCAAGAATTAGACAATTGTAACAGGCCGCTTTATTTTTTCCATGATGATGCAGATGGTCTTTCTTCATTTCTTCTTTTCTACAGGTACAAGCGTGAAGGTAAGGGTGTGTGTGTAAAGTCAAAACCTAAGGTTGATGATCGTTTCTTCAAGGTTGTTCAGGAGTACCAGCCTGATAAGATTTTCATTCTTGATCTTGCTATGCTTGATGAGGATTTTGTTCAGGAGTTCAGCAACATACCTATTATTTGGGTAGACCATCATGAACCTACAAAGATTCATGGTGTGAAATATTATAATCCACGTGTAAAGGATGACTCAGATAATACTTGTGCATCTCATCTATGTTATCAGGTTGTAAAAAAACACAGGCCAGATGATGTGTGGGTTGCAGCTATTGGTGTTGTGGGTGACTGGCAGCTCACGTCTGTGACTGAGGAGTTCTCTAAGAAATATCCTGAGCTTCTGCCTCCTGAGGTTGATCGTCCCGAGCGTGCTCTGTTTGACACTCAGTTCTCTAAGATGGTGAAGATTGCTAATTTTATTTTGAAAGGTCCTACTCAGGATGTCATGAAGTGTGTGCGTATACTTACGAGGATAGAGAATCCTTATGAACTTCTTGAAGGTCAAACTTCTCAGGCTCAGTTCTTGTTGAAGCGCTTTGAAAAGATTTCAGCGCTTTATGATACTCTTATTGAGTTTGCGATGAAAGGTATATCTCGAAGCCGACTTCTTGTAGTGGAATATAAAGAGAGTAAGATGAGTTTCACTGGAGAACTCAGCAACGAACTGCTTTACAGATACCCAAACAAAGTAATACTTGTAGCTAGGGAGAAATCAGGTGAGATGAAATGTTCTCTTAGGACAAGCCCTGGTCTAAACTTACCCAAAGCGATAAATAAAGCTTTGGAGGGTATTGAGGGTTATGGTGGAGGTCATGAGTTTGCTTGTGGTGCCTGCATCAAGGTAGAGCAATTTCCTCAGTTCATTAAACAGCTCAGAGAGGCTATTAAATAATTCGTATTTGTTTAGCTGTTTTTGGCAGTGCTGCCGCCGCGATGTGCGTGTCTTCAACAGTCGATTTGAATTTGGTTGCACGTTGGCATTTCACGCTGTGTTTGCTACTCTGCATCTCACTGTTATTGGATAGTTTATTCAGATTTCACAATCACACGGTTTAAAGATCCGTGAGTTATTCTGACGGGGCGCAGCATATATTTATAGTATATCTGACTTATTACATAATCAAATACCTGACATTTATTTAAATATGGTTATTATATTAAACTAGTATTTGTGCTTCTTGCAAGGTATATTCTAAAGCGTTAGTTTTATAAATTAGCTTTTTTAATTTATACTTATGCGCCGGTGGTCTAGTGGTTGAGGCTACTCGTATTTTACGATGCTTCCACTAAATGACAGCGGCCTTCCAAGCCGCTTACCTGGGTTCGAAACTCAGAATGAGCGAATGTCCCAGCCGGCGCATATTTTTTATACTCGGAGCGGGAATACTCCACCGTTTACGGTGGAGATGTGCGCTCCGGTCGACCTACTATTGATACCCCGACCTTCAGGTCGGGGAGTAGGTCATTCTGAGAAGGATGGGGCCAGCGCCCGAAGGGGGTAAGCGTGTCCCAGCCGGCGCATAATTTTATTTTTATAATTCTACCACATAATTCTATAATACAAAAATTGTATTTGTTTAGCTGTTTCTTGCAGTACTGCTTCCGCGAAGTGCGTGCTTTTCAACAAGAAATTCCAAGAGGGTTGCATTTTTTGTTCGTATTGCGATGTTCGCGAAGCGACCAAACACAGATTCGTCTGTTAGCAACCGAATATGGTGTGGCCGCGTGGCTGTGCGGCCATTATTGAGCTAAACAAATACCAAAAATTTAAAAGTGTAGTTTCCCTCTTTTTTTCAGGGTGTTGAATATGTCGAAGAAGATATCTTACATAGGGATTGATGAGACTGGTCTGGGGATTGATGGTAGTATAATTGTTGCTGCTGCTGAGACTCATAACTCTTTGTTGGCCAAGGATAATGGGTTTAAGTCTTTGGATAAGGCGAAGGATCTTGTTGCACGTTATGTCGCTTCTGATGAACACAATTATCCGTTTCCTTCTTTGGCCGAATTGAAATCTCAGGGTCTTGAGAATTTCTACTGGACGCGTGCTACTGGTGGGCGTTTTTCCAGGCAGATATTGGAGCATGCCAGTATCGCTTTTCTTGTTGCAGGGAATGGTTACGACCCTAAGAGTACTGTGCTTCTTATTGATGCTTTCCATGGTAATGATGGTCTTAGCAGGTACTTGATAACCGAGTATCTTAACATGTGTGGTTTTCGTATACCTAAGAAGAATGTTGAGTTAATTCCTGGCGGCGATCGTTCAGTCCCTATAATCAACATGGCAGATATTCTTGCTTTTCAGATTGGTCTTTACATGAATGAACGTTATAGGAATTTTTTTCCTAAGCGGATCCGTTTTGATATTGAGCCTCAGGAAATTCCTTATGATGAGGCTCGTGTCTCTGGGGTTGATAATGAAGGTAGGTCTTTGCTTGAGAAGATTCTTGCAGCTTGGCATTGATTGTTGAGCGCATACTCCGTAGCTTGCTACAGGGTTTTTGATTTGTGTTCTAAGGAATAACCTTTATAAATACACACTGCATTGTTTCTACAATGACTCAATCGATAAAGAAGCAGGCGTCTGCTAAGAAGTTTAATGACACTGTTATGATCATTTGTGCGCATCCTGATGATGAGATTCTTGGAGCTGGCGGTACGATTGCAAAGTACGCGCAGGAAGGTAAGAGAGTAATAACAGTTATTTTCTCTTACGGCGAGAATTCTCATTGGTGGCTTCAGAAGAAAGTAACTGTTGAGATGCGTGTGAAAGAAGCTCAGGCTGCTGGCGAGGTTGTCGGGACTTACAAGACAGTGTTTCTTGGTCTGAAGGATTTTGAGCTCAAGGAGGAGGTCAAGAACAGGAAGCGTCTCAGGCCTCTTGAAAAACTTATCCTTAAATATAATCCAAGTAGGATTTTTACTCATTCTTCTGATGATATTATTTATGCTGATCATAAGGCTGTTTGGGATGCTGTTGATTATGTTACAAATAAGATAAAATATCCAGGTGATATCTATGTGTTCAATATCTGGGCAAAGGATATCCGTCTCAGCAAGAATCCTAAGCTGCTGATTGACATATCTGATACTTTCAAGATTAAGTTAAACGCTCTTAAGTGTTTCAAGAGCCAGCACATGGCCATATTCCAGCTATATCCGGGTATGCTGTGGAAAGCCTTCCGTAATGGATTGTCCAACCGCTCCCGTTTCGCAGAGTCGTTTACAAAGGTGAAGTGAGTATGTATAGGAAGACTTTGCTTATCGCTACGGATTCTTTTCTCCCACGATGGGATGGTATTGCAAGGTTTCTTTACGAAGTTGTGCCTTTTCTTAAGAAGCATTTTGATATAGTTGTAGTTGCACCTGAATTTCCTGGAAAACTGACTGGTTTTGATGGTGTGACGGTTATACGTATTCCCATATTCAAGTGGAAGGTTGGTGACATAAATCCTGCTAAGCCGCAGAGGAAGAGACTCAAGCAGTTAATCAAGAATTCTGATATCATATGGACACAGAGCATAGGTACGATAGGTGCGATGACTATGTATTATGCTAAGAAGCAGCATAAGCCTCTTATCTCTTATGTCCACAGCGTCGAGTGGTTTCTTTTTTCTAAGTCTCTTAAGCGTTTCAAGGAATTTGCCGAGTTTAGCATAAGGAAGGCTGTCCCTTTCTTGTATAACCGTTGCAATCTTATCATTGTTCCTTTTGAGGGTATGATTCCTATGCTTGAGGGGCAGGGGATACATCGTAAGACTGAGATAGTTCATCTTGGTGTGGACATAAACAGCTATACGCCTGTGGAATCTAAAAGGCTTGCAAAGGAGAAGCTAGGTCTTAATCCTAACAACACTGTCATAGGTTATCTTGGTCGTTTCGGAAGGGAGAAGGACATTCCTACTCTGTATGATGCATTCAAGGATGTGAATCATGGTCTGCCGAATACAACTCTTCTGCTTGTTGGAGGCGAGCTCGATAATCCTTTTGATGATATGGAGAATGTCAAGGTTGTTCCGTCGACAAACAATCCTAAGGATTTCTATGATGCTATGGATATCTATGTTCTTCCATCTCTTACCGAGACCACGTCTCTTACGACTATGGAGGCGATGTCGTCAGGTCTGCCTGTTGTCGTCACTCCGGTGGGTTACATTCCGGAGTATGTTGTGAACAGGAAGAATGGTTTTATATTTCCTTGCAAGAGTGCTGAGCGTCTGGCAATCATCCTGAAGAAATTAGTTAAGGATAAGTCGTTGAGGAATAAGCTCGGCCAGGAAGCAAGGCGCACTATGATCCAGAAGCACACGTGGGAGGTTACTGCCAACCACATGAAAGATATTCTTGATAGGTTTTAATCATCATTTTATTAGCATACTTTGATTTATACTTATTACTCCTCTTCAACCATGCCTTCTTCAATGAGCTGGTCTATTGTCACGATGCGGAATATTTGCTGCATCTTTTTTTTGTTTCCTGCTCTGTCTTGTGCAAATACTGTGAGGTGATATGATCCGAGCAGGTAATGGTCTCCAATTATTCTTGAACCAGTATATACATCATCGTTTGCTTCCCAGTCTGGCTCGGCGCCGTTATCTTTCATCTCGCCCATCTCGCCATGTGTTTGTGCGAGTTCGAGTACTTCGAACCATACGCGTTTGATATCATCTTTTCCGTTGTTGTCTATGACAAGTGCCTCGACAAACAATTCTTCTCCGATTATTGCTGCTTCTGGTGTTATTGCCATGTCGATTATGTCTGGTGATTCCTGTGGTCCTTTTATGTCGAGCGAAGATACATCAATTTCCTGAACAGCAGGCTCAACAACAATCTTTTCACAATCAGTATCTTCATCATAGAAGCAACCCGCAGGGCAATAGTTGTCACCGCTGAAACAATCTGTTATCGGCAGGTTGGAGCAGGTCTTAGGAGTGCCTACACATTCGTCAGAAGTTGATATGTCGTTATCATCGCACTCAGCTGAGTTCTGGCAGGAATCTATCTCTGCTGCTCCACAGATGTTGTTTCTGCAAATAAATCCTGATGGGCATCCGCAGTCTGAACAGCACGTGCGGAAGTTCTCTCCTATGACACATTTTGAATCTCCACAGACCTTGTTTGCTTTTGTCTGTATGCTTCTTGAAACACTGGTCAATTCTTCTGGTTCTGCTGCAAATGTAAGACTGTCGAGCGAAGATATCTCTTTTTCTATGACGTAAACTGCTTCGTAGGCAGTGTCTTTTTTTAGGTTATTGAGCGTGAAAACAAGCACACCCGTATCAGCAATCACTCCGCCTGATGTAAGTTCTATATCATTCGTTTCAATTTCTGAAGGAAGGGATTCTATTATCTTGAGCGAACCGAAATCTGAGCTTACCTGAAATCTTAATTCTACAAGTATCTTGGTGAATGTTCCATCGTCAGATATTGTGAACTTGGTGACTCTTTTTTGTAGACCTGTCACCAATCCGCTATATTTCAAATCACTCAATAGTGGAATCTTCGATTTCTGTCTGAGAAAGTTTTCTGCTTTTGGTTTTTCTACAATATAGTCTGTTGAGAAAAGCTGTTGAGATCCTGTTATTTCATGCACTCCAGGCATTATTCCTAGTCGGTCATAAAGGTCTATATCTATGCGTGCTGGCAGGTCTTTTTCTCCGCTTCCCACACCTGCAAAGAAAAATATTGCAATCAATCCGCATATGAGCTCTTTTCCGCCTTTGGTCAGGACACCTTCTCCATCGTCGCCGTCGATCCCGAAAC
>CAZXTQ010000016.1:0-20037 GCA_964643595.1 uncultured Methanosarcinales archaeon | reverse complement strand
TGCCGGAGTGGTCAAACGGGCTAGGTTGAGGGCCTAGTGGCTTAGTGTCTGCGCGGGTTCAAACCCCGTCCCCCACATTCATATTTTGCTGATCACCGAAGAGAAAACAAGATTAAAAACAAAAACAACTGGAAATAACAAGAAAATGGTTAAGAGAACAGGTCCATCAAATCCGCATCTGAAGAATCTTATAGCGGAGCTGAAGAAGAAGTCTATTGAGGACTCTTGCGGTTTATGGAAGAGAGTTGCGACTGACTTAGAGAGACCTACAAGGAACAGAAGATCTGTCAACCTTTCTCGTATAAACCGTTTCACCAAGGATAACGAGCTTATTGTCGTTCCTGGAAAGGTTCTTGGCTCAGGTTTTATCAATCACAAAGTGACCATAGCTGCTTTCGCTTTCTCTGATAGTGCTGTTGAGAAGCTGAAGAAGAGCAACTGTGATGTCATTTCAATAAATGATCTTATGGCTAAGAAACCTAAGACATCAGATATCAGGATTATAGGATAATTGATAATCAAGGCTAATAAAATGATTGTAGACGCAAAAGACCAGATTGTCGGAAGGCTTGGAGCTATTGTCGCTAAGAAAGCGATTCTCGGCGAGAAGATCGATATAGTAAATGCTGAACAGGCAGTTATTTCTGGTAAGCGGGCTGAGATTCTTGCTAAGTGGAAGCAAAGAGCTGCTCGTACTACCTGGTCTAAAGGGCCTCATTTTCAAAGAAATCCTGACCGGCTTTTGAAGCGCATGATCAGGGATATGTTGCCTTACAAGCAGGCAAAGGGTCGTACAGCATTTGAGAATATTCAGTGCTGGATTGGTGTTCCTTCGCAGTTTGAAGGTAAGGAGACTACTAGTTTCAAAGAGGCTAGTGCTGACAAGCTTATGGTTAAGTCAGTCTCTGTAAAGGAGATCTCAAGGTTTTTAGGTGGTAATGTTGACTAAATCAAAGGTTATCCATACATCAGGAATGAGAAGGCGAAGTGTTGCTAGGCTTACGCTTCATCCAGGCAATGGTCTGGTCAGGATCAATGGTCAGATGCTTGATGTTTTCGAGCCAAGGCTTGCACAGATGAAGTTAAGAGAGCCGCTGATTCTCGTAGGCGATATTGCTTCTAAAGTGAGTATGGAGATCAAAGTCCGCGGTGGCGGTGTTATTTCTCAGGTTGATGCTATAAGACAGGCTATGGGAAGAGCGCTTGCTGAGTTTGGCGGCGAGAAAGTAAGAAAACAGCTTGTTGATTACGACAGGACTTTCCTTGTTGCTGATACTAGATTCAAGGAGACCAGAAAACCTAACGATTCCAAGGCCAGAGCTAAGAGACAGAAGTCGTACAGGTGATCGAAAAGACTCAAAATCATACAAAAAATCGCACAAAATAGCATTTTACGCTCACTTTTCAGGCGATTTTTAATCATTTTTAATTCATATTCATTAATAAAACATTGATACAACCGCTAAGGTGACTAAATATGATAATTCCAATACGATGCTGGAGCTGTGGTAAACCCATAGCACACCTCTGGGAAGATTTCCAGGCTAGGAAAGCTAAAGGAGAATCCATGAAGAAGATTCTCGATGATCTGGGCCTTGAAAGGTATTGCTGCAGGCAGCAGATTATGGGTCACATAGATCTTATAGACACAGCAGCTCAATTCAAGAAGTTCTGATTTCTAATCCTATATTTTAGCGCTTTTAGCGCTTATTTCTTATGTTTTAGCAGTATTTCAAGTATTTTCTAATATTTCTAATATATACCTCCTACACCCCACCTATTTCAACCAGTCTGACCTGCATTTATTTGATATATTCCTGCTATATTGATCATCACTGCTCATTACTGCGCATCACTCTATACGCCTATAGTGACATTTCCAGTTTTCCAACTTAATTTTTAGTAGATTTTTTAGTAGATTTTCTATACATATCAATAATTTTCCATATTTAACACTCACTTTAACATGCAAAAAGCTTATTTACGGTGTTTTTACACTCATTTTTGCCCCTTGAAAAATATATTTCAGGCACGCTGGAATCAGTATAGACTCAGTTATAAGCAAAAACTCTGACTCTGCAATATATGTGCGTTTCAGGCTCTGTAGGGCAATATATCATGAATAAAGTGCCTGCGGATATTCTACTTATTCTAGATCAGCTGTGGGCTTGCTATTATGCAGAATACGCCTGTACTGCCCTTGTTTTTACTACCTGATATATTTCTCCAGCACTTCTAAGGCCTAAATACTTCACTTTTAGGGAATTTTCTGCCCTTATTAGTGTTTTTTACCTATATTCTTGATTTTTCCTCTCAGGCTGTCAATTTTACTCTATTTTAAACTCTCACTTTATGCTTATTTTTAGTGATTTTTGCTTATTTTCTACAGTTTTTTCACTTTCCAAATGCGCTCTAGAGCCTTTCTAAGCGCATTTCAGCTATATCTGTGATGGAGCCTCTGAAACACGCATATTTAAACATTTGAGCACTCTTGAGCACTCTTAATCGCCCCTAAGACATGTTGGCGGTTAATTCAAGCTTTTTTTGTCATATATCTGACTATCAAATCCTCACTATTATCTATTTGCGTTGAGATCTGCTGATTTCATTTGAATTCTTTCCAAATTCCATAAATTTTCTACTTCGTAATCTAACCGAACCATTGATTTTTATTTATAAACTAATTGAGATATTCCAGAAACCCTTTATAAACAGATTTCAGGAGTTTCCTAAGTCCATTTATAAATAAATTATCTTTTCTCCGAATTTCATTTATAAATGATTTTGATCATTTTTCTCCTTTTTAACTATAATATGCACATCACAAAATAACTTTTATAATGAATTGATAAAAATATATCTATCGTAATATAGATATTTTTACTTGAATTAAACCCTTTTTCAACTTTCAAAAAATCATCGATTTCTTAGCCAGATTTTCTTGATTTTTTACCCTGAACCAAGTTCGCTCCGGGTTCGGACTTGGTTGAAACGGCCTAATTCGGCCGTTTCAGCCCTTCTGGAGCAGTTCACTCAAGTTCGGACCTGATTCGAATCCGGACTGATACAAACCCGAACCTGTCCACTTCTCTCGTCGAGAACAATATCTGCGTTAGGAGGCCTATTCAGTCCGTACTCGACGCGAATTCAGTTCAGGTTCAGGTGTGAACTGAACCTGAACAGTGCAAAAATAGTGTGTAAAAACACGTTTTTTAGGGCGAATTAAGGTTCAAGTTCGGTTCGTACTGAACTCGAACTAAACCGAAATATTTATATCCTAATTGTGTTTTCAGGTTGAAATATGAGGTGTTTTGAATGAAACTCCAGCTTTTTAGGGGAAAAGAAAAAAAGGATCTTGAACGAAGATTTACTACTTTCTCAGAGCAACTAGCTCAGGCTTTTGCACAGATCAAGACCGACATAAGTGAGGTCAACACAAGACTCGAGTCCAACCAGAACGAAGTCGAACGTATAGGCCATTGGGTTGAATACTTGAACAGGTCAAATAACCATCTTGCAGAGCAGAACGTCAGAATTATGCAGAAATACGATAATCTGACTGAAAATCACCATAAATTACACAATTCCCATGCTGAACTGTCTGTAAATCATGCTAGAACTGCTCAGATTGCTTCTAATATGGCTGAAAACCTTGAAAACAGTCATGAAAAGCTCTCTAAAACCCTTTCTAATCACAAAGAATCGATGAAAAGTGAGCTTTCAACAGAACTCAGAGGCCATATACAGCAACAGAAGGCAGCTTCAGAAGAGGAGCTTAGTCGTCTGAAGACTTGGGTGGACTATCTTTCAACGAATCTGGAGGCCTATAAGGGCAAAGAAGGCGCTCTGAAGCACGATCTTGATAACTTAGAGAAGTCCTGGCTGGAGCGATATTCTTCGCTCAGAACCACTCTAAACGGCATTAATAGCGAAAATAGTGCGCTTAAATCAAGTGTTTCCATGATGACTCGTGAGCTTGAGGATTCAAAAAATCAACTGAGGTCTGCTATTGCAGAACTCAATCATACCAAAAGTGAGCTCAAAAATGTACAAGATTTCACCAAAAATAACGTTTTTCAGGTAAAAAGTGAGCTTTCAAAAGAAATCGAAGCTCTCAAGGAGCTGGCTGAACAGGCCAAACACTCACCTCAAATACCCGTTCAGCCCCAGCCAGCCCCTATTCAGCAGGCTATAAGACCCATACAACCTATTGTGCAGCAGGTGAGCCCTTCAGAATCTCCTTTCCAGAGGCATATAATGTCCAGAGTGATGCCAAATAGGAAGGGTTATGTGCTGAAATTCATAATGGATCTGGTAAGTGAGAGTAAATACTCTACAAAAGAGGTGGAAGAGATTGTCGTGAATGAGAAACAGCTCTGCGGCAGGACATCCTTCTACGCATATCTCAAGGAGCTTAAGCTTAAAGGCCGTTTAAGCTATGCAGAGATTGATGAAAGATCTATTTTGGTCAGTACAGACACGCAGAAGACCCTTAAAGATGGTCTTGCTGAACGGATTGAATGAAAAACACCTGTAAAGTGAGAGTTAAAAGGTATTTTTCAATATTTTTCCGATTTGTTGTTTTTTCCGGTTTGTATGGTTTGTATATTTTTGTCTTTATTTTTTGACTAATGTATCACTGAAAAATTTTATAAGAGACCTCTAGGTGCGTGATGTTAATGACAGGATTCAAAGAAATTCAGGAGAAATGGCAGAAGCGGTGGGCCGACAGTAAAGTTTTTCACGTTGAGAATGCTGACGATAAGCAGAAGTTCTATGTGCTTGAGATGTTCCCTTACCCTTCAGGTTCAGGGCTTCACATGGGTCATGCTTTCAACTATACTATCGGCGATATACATGCCCGTTACAAGCGTATGCGTGGCTTCAGCGTGATTTACCCTATGGGGTACGACTCTTTTGGCCTTCCTGCAGAAAATGCTGCCATAAAGGCTGGAACTCATCCTAAGGCATATACAGACAAGTCCATATCTAACTTTGTGAGTCAACAGAAAGGGCTGGGACTGTCGTACGACTGGGAGCGCATGCTAAGGACGTCTGATCCTGAATACTATCGCTGGAACCAGTATTTCTTCCTTAAATTCATGGAAAAAGGGCTTGTTTACCGGAAATCGTCAAGTGTGAATTGGTGTCCTAAATGCAACACGGTTCTTGCGAACGAGCAGGTTCACGACGGAAAGTGCTGGCGTCATGAAGATACTCCTGTTGAGGCTAAGGATTTGGAGCAGTGGTTCATCAAGACAACCGAGTATGCTGATGAACTATTGAATGATCTCGAGAAGCTTGACTGGCCTAAGCGCATCAAGCTTATGCAGGAGAACTGGATTGGCAAGAGCCAAGGTACTCATCTGGATTTCAAGATTGTCAACGAGGATGGTTCTGAGACTGGAAAAACCATTAGCACCTTTACCACACGTCCGGATACTGTATATGGTATAACTTACTTGGTCCTTGCTGTTGAGCATCCTCTCGTCACTGAATTGACTGCAGACACACCTCTGGAGAAAGACACAAAAGATTTTGTAAGGCAGGTCAGGTCAATGTCTAATATCGAGCGTACTGCCGAGGGTAAACCTAAGACAGGGATGTTTCTGGGTAAGTATTTCATCAATCCTTTTACCGGCGAAAAGTGCCCTCTTTGGGTTGCGGATTATGCATTATATGAGTATGGTACTGGTGCTGTAATGGCCGTGCCTGCCCATGACCAAAGGGACTTTGAGTTTGCCAAGAAGTATGGTCTGTCGCTCAAGGTTGTCATATCTCCTAGCGATTATGAGCTCAACCCTGATAAGCTGACAAGAGCATTCATCGACCGCGGAATCCTTACTAACAGTAATGATTTTGACGGAACTGATAATCAGGATGCAAAGGCGGATATCACTAAATTTGCAGAGGAGAAGGGCTGGGGCCGAGCGACTACTAATTTCAAACTGCGTGACTGGCTGGTTTCCAGACAGCGTTATTGGGGAACTCCTATTCCGATAATCTACTGTGATTCTTGCGGCCCGGTTCCTGTTCCTGAAGACCAACTTCCTGTGACTCTGCCTGAAGATATAACATTCGGCGAAGGTAATCCTCTTGAGACTAGCAAGTCTTTCGTGAACTGCTCTTGTCCTAAATGCGGCAAGTCTGCACGTCGTGAAACTGATACTATGGATACCTTCTTTGACAGTAGTTGGTACTTTCTGAGATACACTGACAACAAGAACACATCTGCACCATTTAACCCTGATGTTGCTAATTATTGGATGCCTGTCGACCTTTACATCGGCGGAGCAGAGCACGCTTGCATGCATTTGATTTACGCGCGGTTCTTTACCAAAGCACTTAGAGATATCGGTATGGTCAAGTGTGATGAGCCTTTCAGCAGGCTCTTTAATCAGGGCATGTTGCACAAGGAAGGCGTTGTGATGTCAAAATCCAGAGGGAATGTGGTTTTGCCTGAGGAGATCAGCAAGACTCATGGTATCGATACTGCGCGTCTTTTCCTGATATCAATAGCTTCTCCTGACAAAGATCTGGAATGGAGCGAAGAAGGTATTAATGGCAGTCTGCGGTTCATCAACAAGGTTGTCTCTTTTATAGATGATTTCCAGTCAGGAGGTTCTGCCAAGGGTTGTATGAGTGCGCTGAACGCAAGCAGATTCAATCGTCTTATCAAGGACTATACTGAAGATATCGAGCACCTAAGATACAATCTGGCGACGATAAACCTCAAGGAGATGTTCTATTCGCTTGAAAGTGGATGCGCAAAGGAAGAGCTTGAGAAATTCATTATACTTTTATCGCCTATCTGTCCTCATATGGCAGAGGAGTTCTGGGAGAAGTTGGGCAACAAGCCATTTGTTTCTGTAGCTGTTTGGCCTGAAGCTGATGAGTCTAAGATTAATCTGGCTGCTGAGGCTGTTGAGGGTACTGCACATTCTGCGATATCTGACGTACGTGACATCCTGAAACTTGTGAAGATAGAGAATCCTAAGTCTATAACCCTTATAGTTGCTGAATCCTGGCGTTATGATTTCGTGCGTAAGCTGAAGTCAGAGCTTGAGAAGACTCATAATCTTGGTGAGTTAATCAGGGCGTGCATGGACAAAGAGCATGGTCAGGACATCTCTAAGCTTGTTCCAAGGATGTTTAAGGACCGTTCCAAGATACCTGAGATAGTGACTTCGCAGGATGAGGAGTTCACGGCTTTGGACCAGAGCAGAGAGATGTTCAAGAAAGAGTTCATTTGTGATGTTACAGTCGTGAAGGCAGAGGATTCAGATAATCCTAAATCCAAGAACGCTATGCCTGGCAAACCTGCGATTCTGGTAGAATAAGCACATATTCTGCGCCGCCACCGTCTAAAGATCCTTTGATAAAGACTTTAGATTTGATTGTTGAGCGCATACTCTGCAGCTTGCTGCGGAGATGAGGTCAACACCAAAAACCACGTGCAAAAATACAGGTCGTGTTGCTTATAGCAACATACCCCATAGCTTGCTACGGGGTTTTTGATTCATGTGTTGTGGACGTAGATATAGGAAATATTAGGTGTTCGCGACGTGGCTGTGTAGGATTTCTTCCTGCTCTATATTGCCATTCAAGGCATTCTTCTGAGCTGTTTTATGAGGTAGCTCTCTTTGTCTTCTTTTTCCTTTTTTTCTGGTTTTGATTGTTTTTTGTCAGCTTTTTCATACTTTTGTTCTTCTTCGCTTGGCAATGGTTTCTTCTCTGAATCACCTGATTTATCTCTATCTTGTTTATCGCTAGAAGCTTTTTCTTCAGTAGATTCTAGCTTCTCAGGCTTTTTGTCCAGATTGATGACTTCTTTTTTTTCCGTGATACCAATCATGTCACATTTGTCTTTAATTTTTTCTGCAACTTCTTTTAGTTCTGGTTCTGGCATCTTATTAGGTGTCCACATCAGATTGATTCCATCGTCCATCTTCCTGGCAAGGACATCCAGATGAAAGTGCCCTTCTTTATTATGTGCATTTCCTGTGTTTGCCAGAATGTTGGTGCCGTGTGCTTCGAGGTTTTCAAACAGTGCTGTTGCCGCGAAGCTTGCTGCATAGAACAAGTGTTCGACATCTTTATCGTTGATATCCTGGAAGCAGGCGTGATGTTCTTTTGGTATTATCTTAATATGACCTTTCAGAAGGGGTTTTTCAGGTATTATTGCTATGAGTTTATCATCTTCAAACAGTATTCCTGTTTTCTCTTCTATGATTTTGCAGTATTCACACGCATTCATTTCAGAGCCTCGTCCAGGCTCAGTTTGCCGGGCTCTTTTGGTTTGCTTCTTTTCTTGACTTCTGTGATTATTTCGTCGAGATCAACATCCTTGAATATCTGGCTGAGTTGTGGGTGGCTGGGCACTAACTGTTTGAATTTATCAGGTTGGTTCAGTATTATTTCTTTGACTTGAGGGTTTGCTTCTATTAGCCTTAGAACCTGTTCTTTGGTCATCTTCTCTGAAAGGCCTATTCCTGCACTACCTGCGACACCATTATGTCCGCCTGCAGTCGGTTCTCCATACCCTAATGCTGGCAGGTTCTTCTGGAGCATTGCCTTAAGTATTCCTCCAGTCTTTGAAGCTACTTCTTCTAGCTCTTCAGCAGAGGCTCCTTTGCCTTTCACGTCCATCATATCAAGACTGTCTCCACCTTCTCTGGGTATCACGTGGAGCATGAAATGGCTGCTCTGCTGGCCTGCAGCGCCTCCGTTGGCTATCATTACAGTGGTGTGTTTGCACAATAAAGCTTCTTTGATCGCCCCATCTATGTGTTTGAGCTTTGAGAACAAGTGTTTGAACGTATCTGGGGGTATGATTGGCATTATAGGGTAATGCTCTTTTGGCATGAGCAGGACATGTCCTTTTGATGCAGGGTTTATGTCGAGAATACCTAATAGTTTATCATCTTCATAAACTTTTTTGCTAGGCACTTTGCCTTCGACAATCTGGCAGAATATGCATTGTGCTTTCTGTTGTTCTATAGCTTGTTGCTGTTCTGGTGTAAGATCCATACAAAAAGAAAAATAAAAAAGTGTTTATAAAAACCTTTCTAGTGTTTTTCAGGCGTGGTAGTGTCTTGGCACGACGAGAGTATACTTCTGTACTATGTTTGGCACTTTAGGTACTATCATGAACTCTTCAGTGTCAAGTACGTTCATTTTGTCTCTGTCTACTTTAACCGAATTTCCCACTATTACAAGCTGATGCCCCAAGAGCGTTCTTGGTTTTGCGAGCTTCTCGTTTGCGTATGCTACGTCGTGAGACTGTGTAGCATCCTCTTTGCTTTGCCTGTGATTGTCAGCAGTGGTTATCTGTACTTCTACTTCAAGCCATCTGGTCAGTGGATTGCCGTTTGCGTAGAGCAGGTTAAGGTGTTTTGCCCGATACCCGTTGGATTTAGCATGGTCTTGTTCATGTTCTATAGTGAAGCAAGGCATTCCTAATATTTTTTTTCGGGCATATGAGATTCCGCTTTCATCACCAACAACGATTTCCATACCTAGGATATCTCCTACCATGAATCTTGTTTTATTGTACGATTCTGATATTCTACCGAATCTGGAACCATTCCTTCCTGCTTTTTCTGCTAGACTGCAAGGGTGTTTCATTCTGGCGTATATCTCGACGACAGGAGAGGTCAGGTCGAGATTGACATATTGGTTGATTCTACCATCTTTTACTGCATAGTGTTGCATGAGGTGGTTGTAACTGCTTGCAACATAATCTGGCGCGACTATCGCTAAAATCTTATCTGTAATTTCTTTAAGGTGGTCCTGATTTCTTTCCAGAATTATTTTAGGCACGCCTGTTTGTAGGAATCTTTTTCCTTTCTTTGCAAGCTCTCTCTCTGCATTTCTGAGAGCGTCCTCTAATTGTCCTATTCTGAGCCCGCAGACATTACTGACTAGTTCTCCTGTTTGTCTTCTGGCTGTTTTTTTGGGGGTATTTCCTTGCATTTCTCAACACCGGGTTTCTTGTCATCTCAGTTTTTCTTATTTGTTTATTTGTTGTATTTTTGTGGTCGACAGCCTAGTGATAAGGACTTGTTTCTGCAGAAATTGATAACCGCGAACAAAGTCCCCATCCGTTTTGGCGTGGACCTTGTTAGCGGTAAAATGGGTATTTTGTGATGACGCTGGTGAAGACATCTCCAAAGCCATCGGCATTTAGCATAATGTCTACGTTTCTGTTTACGTGCAGTCCATTCATCATGCTATCTAACATAGTAACAATATTTTAGCGGAATCAACTATTTAAATCTTTCGATTTTTTTTCTTTATTTTTATAAATTATAAAGTTTTATTTATAAAAGAACTGATTATTTTTTCAATTTCACTGGATTTGAAAAAGAATTATTCTACATTACTAAGAATATGAAATAGCAGGCATGCCCAAGATGGACTTGCCCAAAACCTATTGGTTAACCTCGACTTTTTCTCAACTCCGCTACCCTTAGAGCACCAACCTATATGGTTAGGGCTGCTCTGTTCCCAGCCTGACCCGGTTCTCACAGGGGTCGGTCCCTAAGGACAGAGTATCATTGTCCAAGCCAAGACCAACAGATCCTGGACAAGCCTCTCCTAGGCTTCAGCCCCATCGTAAGTCGGTTGATGGTGACAAGAGACGACTAACCTCCCGGCCTAGCCTGCCATAGACGACAGATACCTTCTTTCTTTTAAATGTTTGCCCATTCCCAAAAGGTTTAAATATAACAAATAATTACACATTAATAACAAGGAGGTATCAATATGCAAAAGAAAAAAGCAGCTCAGAATCTACACTCACCAACTCTGAATACTATTCTCATGGTTGAGGCCGTGCTTGAGGATGCTGAGGGGTCTTATCTTTCCATACCTGATCTCAAGAAGAAGCTTCCGAAGCAGGTCAATCACAATACTCTTATGCAAATACTTGCTTATCTCGAGGAGAGCAATAAGATTTCTGTCAGTCTAAAGGGTGTTACCTGGACTCACCAGCTAAGTGGTAAGCTGGCAAGATTAGAACGTAAAACCTGAATCGTTGGCAGCTCCACCAGCTTGCTTGGTTATGCTGCATCTTTCTGCGCGTGCAGGCGGCGCAGTATCCTGCGAGGTCTAGTAGATAGCGCCTATGCCTTGCATGGTTCAGATTCCGTGGAGCGGCCATATGCTGGACAATCTCAGAGAAGCAGCATCAATCCATACCCTGTAAAGCAGCCTGCTGTGATGAATGGCATTGCTGGATAGAACCTATCTTTCTTTGCAAAATACAGTAACAGGAATAATGCAAAACTCACAACGACAGGAACAATCAATACTTTGGTGAAACCGACTGATTTCATGAGTACTCCTGCAAATAGTAATGGGAATCCGATGTCACCTCCTCCAAGGATTGCGCTATTCATACCTTCGCTACCACCAGTTTCACTTTTTTTACTCACTTTCTTTGAGCTCGAAGCAACCGGAGTTTTCTTTCCTGATAGTCCTGATATTTTGTATGGTATTGAGAGTCCTGCAAAGACTTTTGATTCTGTCTGGAACTTGGCCATCTTGACCATGTGTTTGCTCTGCCATACCGCTATCATATCATAGACTGATATCAACAATAGAAGTATGACAATAGCGTAAAGATTCATTATCGGAACGAATATGGCTGCAAGTCCCCCGTATAGAAATATTTCTGTAAGGTTATGTATCGCGAAGTTAGGTCTATATATCTTCCATATTGCTAGACCGACTGCAAATCCCAATGCAATCAATTGCGGCAGGAATGCTGCGAATGCAAAGGTCAGGCATACTGCTACTGATAGTAGGAACCAGAATTTCCATACTTTAAATCCTCTTAGCTTCACTAATAGAAGTACTAGTAGCGTACCGATAAGGACTGCTACAAGTATGAATATGTATGATTGAGACTCATCTATTTCAGGTCGCTGCATATCGAACGGAAGTTCATTATATGTGATGTTAACAACGTCACCCGTCTCAGCATCCACTGTCTTCTCTGCGATATACTGGTCTACTATCACTAATCCTACAATCTGTGATACAAAGAAAACAGCAACCAGTATTAACGTTATCATAAGTGAATGTTTCATACTTCAGAACCTCTCAAATACTTATATAAATATTCGCTTTTTAAGTATGTAATAAGTGCGCAGCATATGGTAAGCCTATACCGCCTAGCGCAGTCATTGGTGATGTCATCAGATATTACAATCACACGGTTTCAACATCAGTTACCCTGTCTGACGGAGCGCGGTATGGGCTTACTATTTAACTGACTTATTACATACCGTTTTAACAGATGAAACATGAAAACAGCCCACAACATCAAACTGTCAGTCTTCTCTTACGAGTCTGATGGTGAAGACACAGAAAAGATAGCAGGTGCTCTCACTTCTCTCTGTCCATTTGACTTAGAAAAAGAAAAACTTGTTATCAACAGAACATCCGCGCAGGGTTTCAAAGAGCGTAAGATAATAATCATGGAGATTATTCTCAAGAAAGAGAGGCACACAAAGAAGTTCCTCCAACACCTAAAAGAGAACATATCCGAAGAGCATATCAACCTGATTAAGTCTCAGATAACCTCCCGGCTTGACGAAGAGCTAAACTTCTTCATCCGTCTTGACAAACCCAAGCTCCTCGAGAACAAGTTCTACCTGACAGACTCTGGCAATTGCTTTCATATCCGTATGAGCATTGCTGCGTATCCTGCTAATAGGGTGAGTGCGCTCGAGACTGTTCGGCAATGGCTTGCTTGACTGCATCAGGCTATTATGAAATCCTCAGCGTATTGAAAAGATGAATGCAGCCCCTGGCGACTCCATTACTAGAATTTCATATTAGCCACTACACCAATAACATTTAAATACCATCCCTCTACATTCTCCAACCATGGTTAAGATAATTGATCCATATGGTGCAGAGCTTCCAGAAGATTATACTAAGATAATCAAGGACTTTGGTCTGGAAGGGTTTGAGGTAGATTTATTTCCAGAACCCAATAGGCTCATGCGCAGAGGTACTGTCTTTGCTGGGCGTGATTTGAAAAATATTGCCCAATGTATCAAAGAAAAAAAGCCCTTCTATGTTCTTTCAGGCATAATGCCTACTAATGATAAGATTCATTTCGGCAACAAGCAGGTTGTTGAGAATATTCGTTATTTTCAGGACCATGGTGGTCAGGCGTTCATTCTCGTAGCAGACCTGGAAGCCGCAGCAGCACGTGGTGTGAGCCTCGAAGAAGGCAAGAAGCGTGCGTTGGAGTTTCACATCCCTGCGTATCTTGCTTTAGGTCTTGACCCGAAGAAGACTATTTTCTATTTTCAGTCTGAGAACAAGGAGGTTGTCCATCTTGCTTACGAGTTTGCAAAAAAAATCACGTTGAACGAGTTCAAGGCTATCTATGGCAGTGCTGACCCTGGACGTATAATGTCTGCTGTGACGCAGGTTGGGGATATTCTTTACCCGCAGCTTGCTGAGCGTATGCCTGGTGTCATTCCGGTGGGAATTGATCAGGATCCGCACATTAGACTTACTAGAGATATTGTAGACCGTACCAAAGCAAAGAAGTTTTTCAGGCCTAGCAGTATCTATCATAAGTACACTCCTAGCTTGGACGGGGATCTGAAGATGTCTAAGTCTAAGCCTGAGTCTTGCATTGTTCTGCCGGAAGATATCAAGTCTGTCACGAAAAAACTGAAGCGAGCACTGACTGGTGGCAGAGAAACCGCAGAAATCCAGAAAAAGCTTGGTGGTGAGCCTGAGAAGTGCATGATTTTTGAGTTTGACAAGCAGCATCTGATCGAAGATGACAAGGAACTGCAGGACATCTATGACAAATGCAAGTCTGGTGAACGTCTTTGCGGCGAGTGTAAGAACATTGCCTGTCAGAAGATGGAACTATTCATGGCAGACCTGGAAAAAGGCATAGAGAAAGCAAGGTCCAAAGTAGATAAGCTTAATTTTGTTAAATTCTGATAATGTATATTTGTATATTTGTTTAGCTGTTTTTTGGCTGTACTGCCACCGCGCATTGCGTGTCATCCAAGGATGAGTGCTAATTGGGTTGCACTTCATACATATTACACAATGTTCGCGCAGCGACCAACTGCTAATTCTTCGGTTAGCAACCGAATATGGTGTAGCCGCGTGGCTGTGCTGCCATTATTGAGCTAAACAAATACAAACATTTTTGTTATTAACGCAAACAGGGGTCTAATACCCCGATCTTTAGGTCGGGGATATGCGAGCTATAGATTATTGGCAAGTTTTTGTTATCTGATGAAGAATCAGGTGACTGAGGGCGGCATATATTTGCAGTCTGGCTGACTTATTACGCACACGATTACGAAAACTATTTAAAAGCACAATTCATTATCTATATATTATCCAAAAGAGGTGTATCGTATGTGGAAAGTAGCTCCGTTGAAGTCTAGTTTCATGCTTTTTGCAATGCTTGGTTTTCTTATCTCTATTATATATAGTGAGCGGATTGGTCCTGATTGGGCTTTCGCATTAGGTTTTGTTTTTGCTCTGATGTTTGTAGCATCAATAGTTTCCATGACTCGTGCTCCGATTGAGATGCAGTTGGAGATGATGCCTGATTTGGTGAAGCAGGAACCCAAGAAAAATTCCAAAAAACCAAAATCAAAAAATAAAAAGAAATAATTTTTGCAACTATTTTTTCTTTGCTTTTGTTTCTGTGGTTTTATTTGTTGTTTTCTCTGCAGGATACTTTTTTCCCCAGTACTTGAGGAATTTTTCCTTACACTTCTCTTCCTTGTAGAAGACTGTGTGGCTTGATCTTTTCTTGAACAAGGACAAAGCCACTGATAAGACGTGCGATTGCATGTCCATCATCTTTTCATCCTTTAGCACGTTTCTCGCGTCTGCGATACATTGCCGGATGAGGAAGAGGTTTTCTTGCCGAGCGACTTGCTCGCGTTCCCGCTCTTCTTGGGCAGAGAGAAAGATCTCTTCCCACTTTGGATAGTTGCTTCCTTTTATTTCCCTTGGAAATGTTTTGCTAAAAACCATACTTACACTTATGCATTCACACTTATTATGTGCTTCTTAAAGAATTCCACAAACATTACGATAAGTTCGAAACCATTACGAATCAGACTGGACAGACCACATTTTTCACAATACTTTCTGTAAAAATTTCAAGAAATACGTATGATTTGCCGTTTATTCTCCGAATTCTTTCTTGTGTATTTTAACTGCAGATGGTGATTCGCCGCCGTGCCAGGTGAATCTAGGTCGGATTCGCATTGGATACAGTTTTTCATTTGAATCATCAAATATTACGCCTGCACCTTTCACCCGAGGAAGATTATCTACTGCTTGTGTTAATCCTTCTCGCATGTATGATTGTGTCAAAAGGCCGAGAGCTTCTACATCCATACGCGCAGTTATTCTATGGGATAATACTATGTCTGATTGTGTCATAACATCTGTGTGTATTTTTCCGGGCTGTTGTGTGGCTAATACTAGCGATATTCCTGGCTGTCGTCCTTCTCTCATTATTGTTATCAGTGGCATTGTTGCTGCGTTTGCGTCTGCAGTGTCTTTAGGCAGAAATTCGTGTGCTTCGTCTATCACTAACCACACAAGAGGCATGTCTTGTTTTTTCTTTGACATGTCTTCTGTTGAGAAATAGTCCATTGTGGAGTGAACTTGGTCATATTCTTCTTTTTTACGCGCGACCATACGTTGCAAGAATAACTTCTGCGCGACTAGGCCTACAATCAGATATTTTATTTTCCATCCGCCAGGCATTGTCGCATAGCAGGACACATCTAATATTGTTACTTGTCCACCTGCTGCCAATTCACTGAGTGGAGTGCCATTGATGTCGAACACTCCCCATCCTTCTGTGCTTCTGAATCTGTTCTCAAGTGCATCTTTTGCTGTCTGTTCTGATCGTATGTCTTGTTGTACTGCGTGGACTAAATCATCAATATCAAAAGAATCTCCTTTTACTTTTCTTAGTTGGTGCACGACTCTTTCCACGAGTATTCCCATTGGGTCGTTCGGATTCAGGTCGAATGCAGAGCACCAGTCTGAACTGTCAAGCTCAGAAGGACGTATTGCAAATGGTCTGTCTGTCGGAATTCCTTGTTCTTTATACTGTTTGTAATAGCTTATGGGTGTGTATATTACTATGTCTAGTCCTTTTGGTTTGTACCCCCAACTATCTAGCAACGCTTCGTCTTTTTTGTTGGGGTATTTCATGGTCCAGTAAACTCCCATGGTATCTAGAAAGATGAAGCTGAGATTTTTATTTACTTCAGTGGGGAGGTCTGCCATGCCTTCGGCGATTGCGCCCATGGTGTATGATTTTCCTCCGCCGCGTTTTCCGCAGATGAACATGACGTGTGCGCCTGCAACATCAAGGTATATATTGTTAGAAAGGCTTGTTACACGACCCATCTGTACATATTGTTTTCCTATGAGTATGGTTCCTACCATACCTAACTTTTCTCTGTCTGATTTGAGTCGTCCAACGATAATGTCTCTGCTCATACATGAATCCTCATTTGTATGTAATAAGTCTGCCGCATAAAGTGAATATATGCCGCCTAGCGTAGCCATGAAATATTTGCTTGCAAATATTTAAGGGCACCAAAGACTCTAGCAAAGCGAGTCTTTGCGTGTATTGGATAATTTATTCAGATTTCACAATCGCACGGTTCGGAAATCTGTGAATTATTCTGACGGAGCGCAGCATATATTCACAGTCTGGCTGACTTATTACATATCCTCGTTTATAACTATTATAAACCTTTATTTTAACCTTTTGGTGACGATTGGGTGTTTTCGAGGGGTTTATGGAGTTTTAATCAACAAATTTTATATATCATAGGCTTAAAGTCAGTCTGTTATGATTATACTTAACAATTGATTTTGGAGGGGATATATTTGGCAAAAAAAAAGCATAAGAAGACCAGTGCAAAACATACTGATCATGCACCTCATACCCGCACTTCACATAGGAAGAAAAAGAAACCTGTGGGTGAGTATATTTTTGGGATTGCAGTATTCATAGTTCTTGTTGCGATTGTTGCAGGTCTTATTTACTTGGCTAGCAAGTCAGGCGAGTTGAGGCTTACAAAGCAGAGCGAGGTTGCAGCTACTGTGAATGGTGAGGAGATTACTACTGCGTATCTTGATGAACAATATGATCGTGTGCCTGTGGAGTACAGGTCGGTCATAACAAAGGGTACTCTTTTGAATCAGACTATCAATGAGCTGATACTGATTCAGGAAGCTAAGTCTAAAGGTATAGAGATAACGCCTGAAGCTGTTGCTGCTGAGATTGATACTGCGATGGTTGCAGCAGGTGTGACAGAAGATCAGCTTGATGACCGTCTTGCAGAGCAGAATATCACTAGGGAATTCCTTGAGGAGCTTTATGGTAAGCAGCTTTTGATCAATGCTTTGCTTGAGGATGTTGTTTTCAACAAGATAGCAGTGACTGAGAGTGAGATTGAGGCCTTCTATGATTCAAGGATTAGGGCTATGCATGTTCTTGTTGAATCTGAGGATGAAGCTAATGACATCATTGATGAGTTGAAGAGGTTCTCTATGAGCAGGATTGAAGCAGGTTTTTCAGATATCGCTAAAGATGAGTCTATCGATCCTTCTGCTGCTCAGAATGGTGGAGACCTTGGTGAATTCAGTCGTGGCCAGATGGTGCCTGATTTCGAAAAAGCTGCTTTCGGTTTGGAAGAATATGCGTTTACCGCAGAACCTGTTCAGACTCAGTTTGGCTATCATGTCATTTTGAGGCTGCCTAAGGAACAGTCTCTTGAAGAGCAGTATGCTTCTATAGAAGAGCTTATTATGACTCAGAAGAATGCTCAGGCAGTTCCTATTTATGTTGAGCAGTTGCGGTCCAAGGCAGATGTTGAGGTCTTCTTTGAGGAGACTCCTGCAGAGGAATAGACTGTTTCTTTTTTTTCTTTTTTTGTATTTGTTTAGCTGTTTCTTGTAGTGTTGCCACAGCGACGTGCGTGCTTTCCACCAAGAAATTCCAAAAGGGTTGCACTTCAGTCATATTAAGTGATATTCGCGCAGCGACCGAATGCAGATTCGTCGGTTAGCAACCGACTGTGATGTAGCCGCGTGGCTGTACTGCTAAAATTGAGCTAAACAAATACTTTTTTTTGTTTATTGTCCTTTGATTTTCGCCCTAACCATTTATATACCACTTCTCCTTGTACTGCCTCATGAAAACAGACTTTTCATCTTTAGAACTGTACTATATGATCAAAGAGCTCCAACCGCTTATCAGTGCTAAGATTGAGCAGATTTACGAGCTTGGCAGGGATGAGCTCATTCTTCAGATGCACCTCCCAGGAGCGGGTAAGCGCATACTGAGGATACTTCTGGGTAAGATGTTGTATCTTGCGTCAGGCAAAGGTGAGGTTCCTGAGAAGCCGCATGGTTTCTGTCTTTACTTGCGAAGAAAACTGAAGAGTGCCCGCCTGCGCAGCCTTAGACAGCTTGGCTTCGAGCGTATTGTGGAGTTCACATTTGAAACAAAAGATGCTAAGTTCAAGTTGATAGTGGAGCTTTTCAGTAAAGGCAACATAATACTATGTGACACAGAAGATGTAATTCTCTCAGTAATGCAGCAGCAGGAATGGAAGGATCGTATCCTTAAGGCAAAGCAGACTTATTCTTATCCTGAAAAAGAATTTAACTTTTTGACTCTGGAAAAAGCAGATCTTACTAAGATGTTTCATGCTTCAAAAAAAGAAAATCTTGTCAAGTCTTTGGCCATCGAACTCGGTCTGGGAGGGGTTTATGCAGAAGAGATTTGCATGATGGCTAAGATTGACAAGCATCTTAAGCCTGTGCAGCTTTCAGATAAGGAGATATCTGATGTGTACGAAGCAATTACAGAAATCAGGGATAAAGATACATCATGCGCGATAATCTACAGAGATGCTGAAGGCAATTTAAAGGATATTGTTCCGTTTGAACTTAAATTTTATGCAGCTTTCTCTCCAATCAAATCAGATAATTTCAATGCTGCGCTTGATAGTATTCTCACGTCGAAGATAGAGCGTAAGGATTTGGAATCTGCAGAGAAGCAGGCATCAACCAAGCTGGATAAGATTGAGGAGATGATAAAGCAGCAGACTTTCCGCATAGAAGGTCTTGAGATTTCAGAGCAGGAGAATCAAAAGAAAGGGGCGTTTATATACGAGAATTATCCGCTTATCGAGCAGGCTATCAAAGCTATTCAAGAGCACCGGAAGACTATGTCTTGGAAAGAGTTGAAAGAGAAGTTCAAGGGTCATAAGATCATCAAGGATATTGATACCAAGACTGGTGAGATCACTTTGGAGATATGAAGATGGAAGAAGGTGTACAACAGGTCCGGTCAGCACAGGCAGGTGCTTCACAGATATCAGGACAACGGCATTATAACAATCAAGCCGAGAAGATATTTATCTCTCCTAATCTTGTTGCTGCGTATATAATCAATATTGGAAAAGCAGTGTTGTTTATTGCAGCAGTAATAGGTGCATTCTATTTTGTTCAATACTTGGTAGGTTCAAATCCTTTCGTTGAAATCATAGAATTCATTGGGATTCCTATGGTGTGGCTTGAGCGTGCAGCATACGCGCTTATTGCTCTTTTCTTCTTGAGTGCTTTCTTCAGCACTTTATCTCTCACTTCATACGAACTTATTTTCGACGGTAACAATCTTAATTACTCTTATGGCAGTTTCATAAAAGTGTCTCGATCAACTCAGGTATCCAACATTATCCGTGTAAATTTCAAGGAGTATTCGCCTTTGAGCTTGGGAGAGTTGACTCTTGAACTTTCAGGCACTGAAGATAAGTCTCTGAAACTGCAGTTTGTCGGTAAGGTAAAGGAAAATGCCGACCTGATAAATAATTTAATAAATCAGAACAAATCTGCCACGTTGCAGAGAGTTGACATGGAGGTTGGTTTGTGATGGTGACAGCAATAATATTGGCAGGCGGTCTTGGAACTAGATTACGGCCTCTG
>CAZXTQ010000015.1:0-20649 GCA_964643595.1 uncultured Methanosarcinales archaeon | reverse complement strand
TGCAAATATTTAAGGGCACCAAAGACTCTAGCGAAGTGAGTCTTTGCGTGTCATTGGGTGGTTCATTCAGATTTCACAATCGCAGGGTTTAGATTTCTGTGGAATATTTTGACAGAGACAACATATATTCACAATCTAACTGACTTATTGCGTACGATTGGCGACCTGGTTTACTTAGTGTCACACATGAACCTCACCTTCAATGAAAAATTGTGTTTTAGCTCGAAAACAAGTTATATCTTTCCGAACCATTCTCTAATTGTTTTCGCAGCAGGTTTTCCTCTGACCGTAGATGATTTTTCGAATGCTGTGGGCAGGCCAGTATCCTGTTCTGTCCAGTAGCCCCAGGTCATAAGTCCTGCGAACCATTCTTCGTTTGCAGTGCTTTTGAAAAACGCACGATATAGTTCGTCTTGCGCTTCAAGATCAAGATCGACATGAGGTGCGCTCGCCATAGGTTCGAACCATTCCTGTGATGCTGCATGGTCTCTGCTTTGGAAAGGTGTTAAGAATATTATGTCCACGCCATATTTTTCGTACAGAGGGTCAAACTGTTCTCTGTTGAATTTTTTCATCGTCGAGACAAGATCCTCTTCCGCAGGGTCTGCTTCTTTTGAGAATGAATTGTAGTAATATATAATCAGGTAGTCCAGTTCATCTGTCCATGTAATTTCCTCGTGCAGAACTGAATTTTCGCTGTGTAGTGGTGCTTGCGCTATCTTGCCTGAATACACTGATCTTACATCTGCAATGAGTGATCTCCACCGGAGGTCATTTTCTTTTATCATCGCTCCGTCTATCTGTTTTCCGATTACTAGCATCTCATATCCGTTCTCTTGAGCCTTGCGTGCAGAGTACATCATGAACTCTCCGAACTCAATAAACCAAGTGTCCCACCAGTAATTTATCTCATCACCTGAGGGATCTTTCTTGAGTTGCCTGCTTTTTTCGCGGACTAGGTTTTGCCCATCATTCCAGACTTTGTTCTGGTATTCCATAAACTCGTCCCAGTCAGTATAAGAATTCTTGATCTCTGAAGGTATTACCCACTCGAGTTCTGTTATCAGCATGACGTGAAGGTTTTCTGCATGCGCATGTCTTGCCAGCTCCTTGAAGTCTGAGTCTTTCATATGATATTCAGGGAAGTACTCTTTCTCATCGACTATAGACGGCGCAGCGGTGTCATCATATGCCCAATAATAGTCATATGCAAACCAGTCACCACCATCCTGCTTCATCGCTTTCATAGTGCTTCGTATGCTTCCGTCTTTGATAGCAGTGGTGATGTATCCTCCTGCGTCCATAACTGTATGTCCTTTGATAATTCCGAAGTCGCCTTTCGCCATCTCGAGTGCTTCATGTTCGATATATTTCTCGCACCATGGAGGCATTGGCCAAGGTCCAGAAGGAGGACATATTCCTGCAATAGCTGTTATTATGTGTATTGCTATCAGGATTCCAATAATCGTGATTATTATCTTTATTGTCTTGTTCATATTTTAATAATAGATTCCTGTTCATAACTTCCGACTGTCTATCGCCCAGTGCAGTAATGCCTGTCTTTGTCTTGGTCTGCAGTTCTTATCGCCCCGGGGACAGCTTTTCCGCACCTGCGCGATATGTCTGGATATCGCTTTCCATCTTTTTATCTGTCGCTCGTCATCAGGATGCCTTCTTCCCATGTAGTACCTGCAGTACCATTGGAACCATCCACGAGGATCATCTTTGTGAATCCACCCTTTGTCTTTCCAGACCTTTAGTGGCTGTGAAGCGTTTACTTTGAAGAAGTTAAGTTCTTTGTCGTGTTTTTGATGGTTGAGTTTAGCCTTTACAAACCATGATGCGGGAAATTCTTTTCTGCAGTCTGTCATGTACTTGCCTCCAAAAACTCCGAATTCAAGCATCTGTTTCGGGGTTAACTCTGGTTTAAAATCAGGTGAGAAGTTCTTGCCAATAGGCTCTGTAAGATGATATACATAACCTTTCTGCATAAGGTCATTGACAACTATCCTCTTTTTCATACATCAGGATAATCACTATTGCTTTTTATTATTTGCCATCCGTGTGTTGTATATGCATAGATTATCTGATACGTTTGCAGTGTAAAGAGAGTATATTCTGCCTAGCGTAGTTATGAAACTATTATGAGTTTATTCAGATTTCACAATCGCAGGGTTCGGAAATGTGTGACTTATTCTGACGGAGCGCGGAATATATGTACAATCTAGCCGACTTATTGTATACTGACCGACGAAACATTTAAAAACAAGATTCACTCAGGTCAGACTATGCCTGAAGATACACCGACCGAATCTACTTTAAGTATGAAGCAGCAGGGTCTGACGAATAATCAGATTATAGCTGCTCTTCAAAGACAGGGTTATAATACCAATCAGATTCTTGATGCTATGAACCAGGCAGATATTCGTATGCAAACGCGCAGACCGTTTGATGTTGAAGGTGGTAATATGGCTGATCCTAATGCTCCTGGCGTTCCTACGGGCGCCCCTATGGGAAATCCAGGTATGATGCCTGGTGCTGGGCAGGAACTTCCTCCTGTTGATATGGATGGAAGTATGATTGATTCTGGAAGGATTGAAGAGATTGCTGAGGCGATCATTGAAGAGAAATGGACTGATTTGATGGAAAACATCAATCGTATTGTTGAATGGAAAGAGAAGACTGAAGAGCGCATAACTCAGATAGAAACTATGATGAAGTCTATCAAGGATGATTTTGATAAGATGCACACGTCTATTCTTGATCGTGTGGGTGATTATGACAAACATATAGGTGATGTGGGTACTGAAGTCAAGGCTCTTGAAAAGGTGTTTCAAAAGGTGCTTCCTGGCTTCATAGAAAACGTGTCAGAGCTTTCCAAGATAACTGCAGACCTGAAGAACAGGCCTAGTGGCGCTCAACACCAACAACCTCATCAGTAAGTATACTAATTATTTTTTACTTCTATACATTATTATTCCAAGAACCGTGGCCACTGTTACGTGTTAATCTTAATTCTATATATCTGCACATATATCTTGAAAACTACTTAGGTGCAGAAGCAAGAAGTCTTATTGCCAGACTGCCAACCATCAAAAGGAATACCATTCCAATTGTTTTTGGGTGGAATATCACTCTTCCAACGTTTGAATTAAAATCGCCGGTGTCAGTCGTAAGGTCAGGAGCATCGCCTGTAGCTGTGAAATTTGTAGTGTCTCCTCGTGCTTCGTTTGAATACGGGAGCATTGAACCTCCATATACCGTTCCAAGTGCGCCAATGAATATCACCAATCCAATAACTAAAAGGAACCAGTGTGGTGTTCCCCAACTTGATGCTACTTTTGTTATTGCATCCATCTTTGTGCCAAAAGCCAGCAGGAGCAGGAAGAAGAATATCACTAAAAGAAATATCAGCACGAACCATGGAGCCATTATTCCTATGACCTGGATGACACCAGGAACAAATAACATCATCATCGCTATGCATAATGCAATCAAAGAATGTAAACCTTTATTGTCGCCAAATATCTTTGATTTTTCAAGTAATGCGAATATGATAACAAATACTAGAAGTACTGGGAATATTACATTAAAGTGTTGTGCGAGTCCTATGTCCAAAAATGTTGCCATAAATTACCTCTTTTTCTTATGAAAAGTGAATCGAAAAATCAAAAGATTATAAAAAAATAAACAATTACTTGCCTTTTGCGCCGCCGAAGAGCTCGCCCCATGACTTTCCAAAGTCTTTGAGTGCTTTGCCCTGATCTTCTGGTTTTGATGGTTCTTTTGTGATATACCAGATGATTATCGCGAAGATTGCGACCACTATCAGCATTGCTTGTGTGTCTGGATTATCTAACCAATACAACCAGCTTGGCAGGTAGTAAAACCATCCTGCAGCTCTTCCAAAGATATAGACTATAAGTACGAATGAGAAGAATGCTAGCCAACCTGATAATGCACCGCCCCATTCTGCTTTTCCGCCGAAGAGTCCAACAATCAGCAACACCATCAGTATTGCGACAAGCACTATTGATACTTGAGGTAGTGCTGCGTTTATGATGTTGACTATATCTGCGTTTGGTGGATAATATCCTAAGACGTGTGGGATGATGGTTGATAGTGCCATCACCAATGCGATCACGACGTTGAAAGGCTTATGTCTTCCTGTTTCAGAACCCAGAGGCTTCACCTTCTGCATGATAGCGAAGACTATAGTGAATATCAGGATAAAGGGCAGTATCACGTCAGATAGACCCCATAACTCGAGCCTGTAAATGACGTTGTGGAAATAACCCCCACTTGTTCCGCCTGTGTAACCAGAGTATGCCATTTTTTGTACCTCCTTTTTGAGTATCAGTCTTTTTTATTTTTTTATTTTTTAGTATTTTTATTCTTTTTCTTCTTTTTCTTTTTTAACTGTCAATTTATTGTTGAATTATAAATATTATGTTTACACGTCTGAATCGCTGGTTGATTTCTTTTCACTTGGTTCTTTTACAATCCAGTAGACAAATCCTACCATCGAAGCGACAAGCAATAGCGACGCTACAACTGTGCTATCATAGTGATTTGCAAGCCAGTTCCATGTAGGTTCAAGCCAACCTAATGCATTTAAAAATATAAGTGATAGTCCGATGAACATAATAAATGTGAAGAATGTAGCCCATCCACCTTTTAGGAATACTCCTTCCGGTGTCTCTTTCATAAAGCTTCCAATGAGTATAAGGAAGCATACGCTCATCATAAGCAATAAAACCATATTGGCCATGGTTTCATTTATGATTGCGACAAGTCTTGATGATGCCACTACAAGAAATGCTGTGACAAATGCGACCATTGAATTCAGGTTTTTTCGGGTGTATTCTTTTCCGCTTGCACTCTTTTCCATTCCGAATACTTTGGTCTTTTCCATTATTGCAAAGACGACCGTAAAAACAAGAAGGAAAGGCAAAACTACATCGTAAATACCCAATCTAACGAAAAATTCAATTACACCTCTAAATGTACTTGCCATATAATGCCCTAAGGCCAAAAAGAGTATTTAAATCTTTCGCTTGCTTTCAAGCGTTAAAATGACGATTCAAGCCGCAAAACGTAAGATTTATATGAAACGAGCAGAAACTGATTTTTGGTGTAATTGATGATTGACAAAAACGACTTAGAAAGCATAAAGAAAGATATTGAAGCCTTTGATAAAGAGCGTGATTTGGCTATCAGGTCATCAAGAGATATAATCAAACTTTCAAAGACAGTTATATATGCTGTCCACCGCAATGATCTCAAATCTGCTGAAAAGGCTTTAGCTGAGATGGATGCTGAAGTCAAAAAGCTAAAAGATAATACCAACCATCCTAAACTGTTGAGTTCAGGTTCTTACAAAGTTGCTATCCAGGAATATGTTGAAGCGCGCTGTTTTTTCGAACTTATGAAAAATGATCGGATACCGCCTAACACAGAGCTAAAGCTCGATCCTGAATTCTACTTGATGGGCCTGATTGACCTGACAGGTGAATTAGTACGTAAGGCTATCAACTCTGCAATCAAAGATGATTATGATACTGCTGTAAAACTGAAAGGTCTTGTATCAGATTTGTATGACGAACTTCTACTGTTCGACTTTGCTGGCGGTGAACTCAGAAAGAAATTTGATTCTGTGAAGTATGACTTAAAAAAACTTGATGATCTAGTGCTCAGCCTGAAGCTCAGTAAGAAGATTTGACACTCAATTCTACGAGATTAGTACAGATACCGCCGCCTAGCAGAGTCACCTAAATCTTAATTCAAAAGGCGCCTGCACGATTGATGCATTCTAAAAGGTAATCTGACGAAACGCGGCACATATTCACAGTCTAGCTAAATTATTACATTCAAACTTCAAAAACATTTAATAATACCATCACCTTACAAGCAGGTATGGAAAAAGAGGAATTCATCAAAAAAAATAAAGAACTCTACACCAAACTTCTCTGTAATCTGATAAAAACAGATACTACTAATCCTCCGGGTAATGAATATCTTGCTGCAAAAATAATCAAAAAACGTCTTTCAAAGTTAAGTGTGAAGTATAAGCTTTACGAGAAGAAACGTAAAAGAACAAACATTGTTGCAAAGATAGGAAACGAAAAAGGGAAAAAGGTTCTAATCGCAACACATCTTGATGTTGTGCCTGCAGGCGAGGGGTGGGATACAGATCCTTTCAATGCAGTAATCAAAGATGGCTTGCTTTACGGTCGTGGTGCTTGTGACTGTAAAGGACAATCAACCGCAACTCTGCTGGTTTTGGATTATTTGAAAAACAGGGAAAAAGAACTGAAAAACCAATTCATCTTTGTCTATGGTGCGGATGAAGAGATGGGTTCAACTTTTGGTATTAAGTACTTATTAAACGCTAATATTTTAGATCCTGATTATGCTATCATAGTTGATGTCGGCGGCGGGATGAAAGATATAACTGTTGCAGAAAAAGGGATTCTGCGTCTTAAGATAACTGCTAATGGTAAGCAAGCTCATGGTGCTTATCCTCATAAAGGCATCAGTGCTATCTCTATGATGGCAAAATTCGTCGCTAAGCTTGATCATTACATCCTGAAAAATCATCTTCATAAGTATCTTTCAAGACCGAGCATAAACATAGGGACTATCAATGGGGGTTCTGCTGCAAACATGGTTCCTGGAAGTTGTGAAGCTGTTGCTGATATAAGGTACATTCCTGGAATGACTCCTGAAAATATAATCAAGGAACTCAAAGAATTATCTGAACGTTTCGGTGATTTTAGTTTTGGAAATCAGCTGAACATACCTCCGACTGAGATCGATGATAAGCATATTTTAGTTGAGACAATCAGGCAGGTTACAGAAAATAATGGTATTGTTGCAAAACCTAAAGGACTGAGCGGTGCTACTGACACCAAAGCGTTTGTTCTTAAAGATATCCCTGCAGTAGGTTTTGATTTCGCTTCTGAATCTGTAGCTCACCAGGCAAATGAGTATTGCAAGGTGGATGACCTTTTCAGATTCTGCAGCATACTTATTGATATCTGCTTGGAACTTGATAAATGAAACTGATTACCAACATACTAAGCACTGCCCACGCCGCCTAGCGAAGTTAACCGGTTACCTGCCAGTATGGCATCTGAACGATTGAAACACCTGCGTTCTTTATCCAACGAAGCGCTGCGTTGGCAGTGCGAATACTCTAATTTTGTCATACCTAACCCCTCCAACACCAAAAAGTTAATATTCTCAGCCATCTTAACATATTTAATTCGGGGTGATTGAATATGCGCATTGGAAATGTAGAGATAAGTTGGCTTGGTCATTCTGGTTTTAGGATTACTGATGTTCTTGAGAACAGAGTGATATATGTTGATCCGTTCCAGATCAAGGATGGTGCAAAAGCAGATGCAGTCCTTATAACTCATTCTCATTATGATCATTGTTCTATTGGAGACTTAAATAAAATATGCACTCCGAAAACTGTTATCATAGCTCCGCCTGATTGTCAGAGCAAGTTCCAGGGAAAAATTGATATGCGTGATTCTAGGATTATGGCTCCAGGTAAGAGTCTACTAATGGGCAACATAAATATCGAAACAATCCCTGCCTACAATACTGACAAAGAATTCCACCCAAAAGATAATGAGTGGGTTGGTTACGTGATTGATATGAACAGCAAGAGAATATATCATGCAGGAGACACTGATGCCACAATTGAGTTGGCAGACCTTAACAAGATAGATGTCGCTTTGGTGCCTGTATCTGGTAAGTATGTTATGACTGCAGAAGAAGCCGCCCATGCAGTCAACAAACTGGAGCCTAAGCTCGCAATACCTATGCACTTCGGCGCTATTGTCGGTGATGTAAAAGATGCATTTAGGTTCCGTGAATTAAGCCACGTACCTGTTAAGATTCTTGATAAGGAATAGACCTATTGTATTAAATTTCTTGTATTTGTTTAGCGGTTGTTAGCAGTGCTGCCGCCGCGACGTGCGTGCTTTCCAACAAGAAATTCCAAAAGGGTTGCACTTCATACATATTAAGCAATGTTCGCGAAGCGACCAAACACAGATTCATCAGATAGCAACCGATTATGGTGTAGCCGCGTGGCAGTGCTGCCATTATTGAGCTAAAAAAATACAATTTCTTTTATTATGTTATTAACTGTCTCTTATTATTTTATTGACTTTCTTTTATTATATCTCTTATTAAACTCTTTCCTGAATTCGCCAAACTCCCCTTTCTCAAGTGAAGACCGAAGTCGTTCCATGAACTTGACTACCCAGTACACGTTGTGATAAGATAAGTATCTATGATGGGTCCATTCAAAACCTCGGGAAAGATGGTGTATGTAAGCACGTGTAAAATTTTTGCACACGTAACAGTCACATTCTGGATCGAGAGGTCTTGTATCATGCTTAAAGATACCCTTATTGATTTTTATTGTTCCATCATATGTGAAAACATGACAGTGTCGCGCATTCTGTGTGGGATAGATTGAATCAAAACAATCAACCCCCCTACTAACAGCCTCGATGATGTCTTCTGGACTTCCGACACCCATCATGTATCTTGGCTTCGAAGGAGAAAGATGCGGTATCTGCCATTCGAGTGCAGCAAGCATTGCGTTGCGTGTCTCTCCGATGCATAGTCCACCGACTGCATTACCATCAAAATCCAGACTATCTATAAACTTAGCACTCTTCTCTCTCAACTCTCGATGTAAAGCACCTTGTGCAATGCCGAACAGCAACTGCCTCTTACCATAAAGTGTCTTCTGTTCGTGGTCGTCATGATATTCTTTACAGCGGGCAGCCCATACATGTGTTCGTCGTGTTGCTTCAGACGCGTCTGCCAGATTAGCATTTACCTGAGGTACATGATCAAGACACATCGCGACATCTGATCCTATCTCCCGCTCTATCTGTATTATCTGTTCGGGTGTTTTTTTCTGGACTCGATTAGCGAAAGGATCTGCAAAAACGACTGCTTTGTCATCTATTGATTTCAGAAATGATTTTGACAGCATCTGAAATCCTCCGCTGTCTGTGAAAAGGCATTTATGATAATTCATGAAGTTATGAGAACCGCCTGCTTCTTTTATTAATTCTATACCCGGTCGTAATGATTGTATGTATGCATTTGATATGATTGATTGAACACCCATGTCTTCAATTTCCATAGGTGATATGTACTTTACAGTAAGTTTAGTCGCAACAGGCATGAAGAATGGTGTCTTGACTTCCCCATGTGAAGTAGAAAGAACTCCTGCCCGAGCCAGATCTTCAGTATTCTTTATCTTGAACATATAAACAAGTGATTAGAGCTGGTTTAAAAAATATATCCTCTGCATCTATAATGCAACAAAAAACTATATAAACACCCTTCAAGGCCATATCTCTGAAAATGGTACGTACACATACTTGCGGAGAGCTACGGAAAGACAATGTGGGCAGCGATGCTGTCCTTCATGGTTGGGTTGATAAGACCCGTAACCATGGTGGTGTTATGTTTGTCAACATAAGAGACAGGCATGGTATAACCCAGTTAGTGATCCGCCCGGACAATGATAAAGCTTTCAAGAGAGCAGAGACTCTAAGAAGGGAATCTGTCATCGAAGCTAAAGGGAAGATTGTTGACCGTGAACAAAAGAACAAGGATATGGTGACTGGTGATGTGGAAGTTGTCATTGATGAACTTAACATATTATCTCTTGCTGAACCTCTTCCTGTTGAGTATAAGGATCTTGAAAAAATCAATGAAGATAACAGGCTCAAATATAGATACCTGGACTTGAGACGTCCTGAGATGCAGAGCAATCTGATAGTAAGGCATAGGATTTGCAAAGCGACAAGAGATTTTCTTGACCGACAAGGTTTTCTAGAGATTGAGACTCCTTGTCTTGCAAAGTCTACTCCTGAAGGCGCAAGAGATTATCTTGTTCCGAGCCGTGTTCACGCAGGTAAGTTCTTTGCTCTTCCTCAAAGTCCTCAACAGTACAAGCAATTGCTCATGGTTTCCGGTATGGACAGGTATTTTCAGGTCGTGAAGTGTTTCCGTGACGAGGACCTGAGAGCTGACCGTCAGCCCGAGTTCACTCAAATCGATATCGAGACCAGTTTCCTGAAACCTGAGGAATTCTTCATGATAATTGAAGGTCTTATGAAGCATCTGTTCAAGGAAGTCCGTGGGCAGGACATCAAACTGCCTTTCCCGCACATGACTTACAATGATGCGATGGAACGATTTGGAAGTGATCGTCCGGATACAAGGTTCGGATTGGAACTGAAGGACATTTCAGAGATAATGAAAGATTGTGACCTTAACATATTCAAGTCTGCTGTTGACAGCGGAGGATGCATAAAATGTATCGTTGTTGAAAACACAGATTTCTCTAGGAAAGATATCAAAAGATTAGAGGATCATGTGAAGATATATGGTGCTAAAGGCCTTGCTTGGCTGAGATCAGCAGATGAAATAGAAGGTAGTATAGCTAAATTCATGGATGAAGATATTCTCAAAAAACTGGATAATGTTGCTGGTTTCAAGAAGGGTTGTACTATGTTTATCGTTGCAGATCATAAGCACCATACTGCTCAGACATCTCTTGGAGAACTGAGACTTATGCTCGGCAAGAAGCTTGATCTTATCAATCCTAATCAAAACAATATGTTATGGGTTGTTGACTTCCCTCTTCTTGAGTTTGATGAGGATGAACAGAGACATGTTGCAGTGCATCATCCTTTTACTGCTCCGAAAGCAGAGCATATGAAGTATCTTGATTCAGAACCTGACAAGGCATTGGCAGATGCTTATGATCTTGTATGGAATGGTGTTGAGATAGCCGGCGGTTCAAAGAGGATCCATGAACGTGAGGTTCAGCAGAAGGTATTCAAGCTTCTTGGTATCGGAAAGGAAGAGGCTGAAGAGAAATTCAGTATGCTTCTTGAAGCTTTCAAGTATGGTGCTCCGCCGCACGGAGGTATCGCTTTCGGTCTTGATCGTCTCGTCGCTTTGTTCACAGGCAACGCATCTATAAGAGAAGTCATAGCATTCCCAAAGAACAAGACCTGTAATGCTCTGATGGAGGGTGCTCCGTCTGCTGTTGATGATCCTCAGTTGGAGGAGCTTCACATAAAGCTGCGTGATAAGAAAATCGATGGTTAGTTTTAAACCTAGTCATGCTCACAAAGTTTTATAAACATCAATCTTTTATTTGGTGTCAAAGAGGTAATTATTATGGGTCTTTTTTCAAAAAAACAAGAGGATACTCGATACATCAAGGAATTTGATGATGCACTTGCTAACCTAAATGATTTAGCTGCTAAGTTCAGGGATTCTCATTTTGCTTCTCTTGAAATGTTTAGCAAGAATTTCAAGAAGGAGAAATCTCCTACTGACTTCCATAAGGAACGTGAGTTGTTTGAGGAACATCTGGAACTTTTAAATAAGATGAAGTTCAATTCTGATGTCTTGATTGATGAAGCTTTGAAGATTGTCAGAAATGAAACTGCTCTTACAGAGAAGGATCGTGTTGAGATCCGAAAGATATTAAAGAAGAAGTCTCCGACGAACATTCAGGTAAAGAAGTGATTAATCCTTCGTATTTTCTTTCTGCAACTTCGAATCCTAGCTTGCGAAGTCTTTTGTTCGCTCTCCAACTCCAGAATGTATGACTTAGTTTTCCAGGTATAGTGCTGCAATACCTGTTGTTTACGTGGATATCTGCAGCTTTCGGAAGTCCGTATTGGTGCCTGAAAAAATCCCTTGCAACACTGACAAGCCTATATATTGGATCAAGTCCTTCGGGTTCATGTGTCCTGAAATACGTCATCGCGTTTATAAGAAAAGACTCGTATTGTGAATTATTGTAACGTTTGAAATCAGTATATCGTTCTGATGCAATATCCTGCCCAACAACATATGCTGCGTTCTTCATTGCTATCACAATATCAGGTTCTGGATGGCCTAAGGGTGCATCTTCCGCAACCATCTCTAAGAAAGACAGACCATCTGGTTGGCCAAATAATGCAGTCTCTACTCTTTGGAGCTCAGAATAGGCTTTCCTGACTTTTTCTTCGGGTGTAAGCTTTGCCTCAAGCTGCAATCTACGTTCTGCTAATGAAATCAAATCCCCCATACTTCACTATCAATCGGTGATGATTTTTATATTTTTGCTTTTCAGCTCTCACATTCAAGGTATTGTATGAAAAAGTTTTTAAAGTGAAAAGACTGACATCATACATAAATACACTATAATCATAGTTAAAAACCACATATCAAAAGAGGTAACTAAAATGGGATTTTTCAATTGGCTTTCTAATATAACTAAATCCAAGGAGTTCAAGCAAGGGATAAAAGAAGGAGAAAAAGAACTCAAAGCTGCAGAAAAAAAAGAACGCGAGAATGCTTTGACCAAATCACAGTTCAAAGCAGAGATGGCGAAAGGCCAAAGAGAGCTTGCTTCAAGGTCTGGTGACGCTTCACATCTTAAGACTGAATCTGATAGATATCATAAAGAACTTGCCCAAAGAAAGCCTGCGGCAGATGCGTCAAAATTCTCTGCTAAAGAACGAGGTTGGTTCAGGCAGAAGGTTGTAAGCGAAGCAGAAAAAGAAACAAAGCTTGCAAAGCAGATCGAGAAGACAGGCGTAGTGATGAAGACTGACGTTTTCGAGCGTCAAGCAGAGAGCATATCAAGGATAATTTCACGTGCATCAAAGAATATCAAAGAGGCTGAATCTACCTCGTTGCAGCTCAACAATCAGATGATGGCACAGGATGCTGAAGTCGAAAGGCTTTTGGCTGCTCTGAAAGCAAAGGCGTCAATAAGCAAAAATGAAGCACGTTCTCTCGAGGAGGAACAGCAGCTAATGTCACAGATAATACAGAACAATCAAGAGATAATCACGAGGATCAACAACATAAGGAACCTGACAGGTGATTCTGAAGGATTATTCAAAGCAAGAAAAGGTGTAATGAGCAACGCGGATTTCATAATCCAGTTGCTTGCCACCTGCGAAGTAGATGCTAAGGAAATGGCGAAGCGCATCAAGGATGAAATCAAGTATGCTGAAAAGGTCATGGGCTATCAGAAGAGCGTCCATGCAGCGATGGATTCTTTCGAGAGAAGTGAGAAGCTGGAGACAGATAAGATTGTCGAGTTCATCAGCGCACTTAAGAAGACTCAGAAGAAAGCTGCTTGATATCGGGTAGCAAATTTAATTTTTTATTTGTAATTTCATTCGTTCTTTTCATTCTTTTTTATTTAGGTCATATATCTTATATGTTATAGACGATAGAATAGCGATAACTTTTTAAATCAAAACAATGTTGACAATATCTAATGTCTACAGTACTACTATCTGGATGTGCAATACTAAAAGAAGGTAAGATTCTCCTTATCCGTAAGAAGGATAAGGATATATGGGAAATTCCCGGCGGTATGGTAAACTCTGTTGAAGATGATAAAGTGGTTGAACAAGCAGCGATAGAAAAAACAAGAAATCAGATAGGTGTCGAACCGACAATAATACAACAGTTCACAATTCTTGAATACCAGATAGACCAGACCAATATTGAAGCGTCGATATTCGAATGCGATATTGATCCTGATTCAATATTCACTCCCGGTGAGAATATTGAAGAAGTTGAATGGTTCAATATATCCGACCTAAGTAAAGAAAAAATAGGTGAAGATGTCAAAGCAATAATTGAAGAGTTATGATTTATTCTATAAGCCTGAGCATAAAATTCTGAAACGCAGGCATTAACAGCACGATGTCAAATTGTCCTATGTCGTGCGTAGCGTTCCGGAGTTTGCAGAGCAAACATAGGCACTTCAAGACACTATGTGGCTTGTAGGGTTACAGCATCTTTGATGCTGAAAGAGACTTTGTAGCTAAGACTTATTCAGTTCTTATTTCTCAAACACTTTTTCCATCTCAGTAACTACACGTGATTCATAATCTGCTTGCTTTTCTCCTTCTTCTTTTTCCACATCGAGCAATACCATTATTTTTTCGACAAGCTCTTTCTCTTCAGCAGCACTCAAATCCATTGACTTTACCTGACCGACATGTTCTTCGACGACAAGTTTCTCTGCTTCCTCTGTAGAATCGGCTTTAATCTTGACTTCTGAGAATTCTTTTGTCTTCAGCTTGCTTGTGTTTCGCATCACGAAATATGTTCCTTTCTCTTCCATGAGTTCAACAAGTTTCTTCAGGTTTATCTCAGATGTCTTTCCAGTTTCAAGCATACCTCGAAGACGCAGCAAAACAATAGCATCTTTGATTTCTCTGCTTGAGATCGCATCTGCAATAGATTCGGTAACTTGCACCGGAGTCTTATGGTCACAATCTATATCTATCATGACAACCGGTTTCGATTTGATGTCTGTCTGAAAAAGTTTTCCGTCTTCATAGAAGTACATGCTACCGCACCCAAGTTTTTCCAGTTCAGAAAAACTGTTAGGAAATGTAGGTCCTGGATAGACTACGTTTTTGTATCCTTCAAGAGAGGTATCTGCAACTATGTGCACATGTCCACCAGCATAATAATCAAAGCCGCGCGGCAACAATGACAACGGAGCAGATTCCATCTTTTCCAGCTCTGCAGGTTTCAGTTCAGATAGTGCTGTATGGAACATGAATATCTTGAACCCATCTTCGGCTTCAAGATTAGCCTTAGCAAGGTCTTCATAATACTTCTTTTCGAGCATACCTTTTTTACCTATCATGCCTGTTATCTTTGCGCCTGTTCCAGAATCTACTGTGAATTCAAGCTTTAGCTTATCATCCACAACAGTCCCGCGACATACATTTCTTACCAAATCTGCTTCTTCAAGAACTTCTAGCATAGTCTTGCCTGATGGTGAGAAATCATGGCTTCCCGCAATTGTATACACCCTTATTCCTGCAGTTTTGAGCCTTTTGAGCTGTGTTACAGCTAGTTTAAGGCTATCGATAGGTGGTATGCTGGTATTGAACAGATCTCCTGATATAAGCACAAAATCAACCTTATATTCCAGACAATTATCAACAGCTGCAATAAACGCAGAAGTGCTTAATTCACGTATTTTAGGCTCTTTCCAACTCCCTAGGTGGATATCAGCCATATGAGCAAATTTCATGCTTCATAATTAATTTAAACACCTATTTCTTCTTTTCGGACTTTAAATAGACTTTTTAAAGACCTGTGAGGTATCAGGCGTTTATAGACCCCTTACCATATTGAAAAGATAAATACTGCCCCTAACGACTCTATTGCCATAATAAAGCTGTTTCAGACGGAGCGCAACATATAGTCAAGAACCACCAGTCAATTATAGTCACCCTATAGGGGGGTTCTTGACTCCACAATTCCACCAGGCATCAATACCGCCGGTGAATACAACAGTGGAATTGTCGTATTCGCAGTCTAGCTGACTTAATTACATACCTATATTAAAAACATTTAAATATGATTGAGGTTTAACACGATATAGTGACAAATTTATCAGGGGGATATTATTGCTTAACAGACACACACAAGAATCTAAAGAACCTGTTTCTGAGCTTGCTATAAAGCTTCACAATGAGCTTCTTAGAGAAGGTGAAGCTGCCTTAACAGCAAGATATGCTGAAGCTTTAGTTGTCATTGAGTATATGTGGAGTCAATACAATTCCGCGAGTGATAAAGAGCAACTGAACCTTACAGAAGATTTCGTTTCTGAAGATTCTCTGCCAGAATTGTTCGAAGAAGCAATGAATAATTCTATGGAAAAAAATCCTCCTCGTTATGATAATTTCTATGATAGATGTGATGGACTATACAGACATCTACGTCCTATAGCAGATAGTGTTGATGAAACTACAGTGGAAAAAAAGCAAGGGATCGTAAAGCTTAGTGAACGTCTTCATTCTGACTGTGCAAAAGAAGGTGGAGATATTTATAAAATAATAACTCTTGATGCAAAACATCGAGAACAAGATTAATACGAACACAATCACAACACAACATATATGATTGTATGGAATCCTTAGCATGTTGAAAAGATAAATGCTGCCCCTTGGCAACTCTATTGCCATATTAAATTATTAAATATTATGTCAAGCTTCTAGATTATATGTTCCGCCGCGTCCTTTTGTCTTACGCAGTTCTTCTATCGAATCATTGAGTTTTTTCCTTGTAGTGTTCATTTCTTGGGAATCATTCTTGATCAAATGTTCCTTGAAACCTGTATAACCCATAGTGGTGCCTAACCTAATGACTCTTCCGGTAGGTGCTCGTTCAGATGATCCTCCAACATCTAATTTTACTGTCTCATTGAACAGGAGATAAGCATACTGTAATACATCAAGACCAAACAGCCCATGACCAGTTATCATCCGGGCACCATCAAGGACTTTCCATTTGCTGAAATCTTCTTGATCCTGCTTCAGGATATTTTTCTGACCGGTAAAGAGCGCCTTAGGAAATACCCTGGAAAGCAATACCGGCCCGTCTTGTTCTCTGACTATTGCAGGTTTAAATTGTTCAGAGACTTTTTCAGTTGATTTGAATAGATCATTATCAACATAACGTATCAATCTGTTGTTTCTGAAACTGTTTTCCATATGTCTTTCCATATCGTCTCGTTTTTCTATCAGATAAGGTATCCATTCTACTGTATTTGGATTGTCTATCTCAAGCACATTATCACCTGATCTTTCTACAAGAGATAGCCTTATTTTTTCTAGAAATTCCTTGTGCTGGTTCTCACCAATCATTCCACGAGGAGGATGCAATGGATAACTTATCCATATCTCATCTCCTTGTTTGGTCATCCGCAGTTTCATATGTTGTTCTTCAGGAAATCCTTTGTTGAATGTATATTCAAACTTCTCAGACATCATCTGAAGGACTGCATGGTAAAATATATCTTGTGAATTTGGTCTATAGGTCTTGTTGAATGCATTGAAACCGTCGAGTTCTATAAAAGTCATGACCTGCGGTCCTTCGACAAGCATCATCTTAGGAAGGACTTCATCATATGCTTCCTCACGCAGAGCGGCTGTAAAACGAAGATCATAACTTTTTGCTATTTGCCTGCTTTGGAGAACTTCTTGATAGAATTGATTCTTTAGTTCCTGAAACTTTTTTGCTTCTTCTGCAGTCATATCTCCTGCTTTGTTCTTTGAATGAAGTGAGTAAAAAGCATCAAAGAATTCTCGCGTCCGTTGAAGATCAAAACCTATCTGGTGCGATATCCTCTGCACCATACGGCCTTCAAACTCCTCTTCAGGTATATAATTCCTTCCGATCCATTCTTTGGATATTTTCTGTCCTTTTCCGTATACCATCACTTCAGGAAATTTATCAAAAACTTTCTGTTCTAGTTCTTTAAACCTCTGTTCAAATATAGGTGTAATCATATCAGGTATGCCTTCTTTTTTCTTGAGGTGTTGCAATAGTTCAAGACGTTCCTGTTTCATTCGAGGCACTTCTTTTTTCTCCAGATATTCTGCTTTTGCAGCTGCGAATTTGATTGAATCATGCACTTTTTTAGCCACTGCCTGCTCGATTGTCCGTAGCTGATTTCTCATGCTTTCTATATCTATTTTGTTTTCAAGCGCTCCTGAACGCTGAAGATTTAATAATGTCAATATTGATTTGAAATTATCCCTATCGCCCCCTACATCCATATCTTGATATCCTGCAAGAAGCTGGGTATTAAGCGCTCTAAATCGATTCTCTTTATTTGAGCCCATAAATCTTTTTCCTTGTCGCCTAAAAACATGTTCCATGACGCGCACAGGCAATTTTGGAAGTTCGACTTCTAACTCTTCAAAAGGCACCCCTATTATCTTAAAGCGGGTCCTTCCAAGTATGGTGACGACCCCTTTGCCTTCCATCTTACTGCCATCTTCTGATCTTATGAAATCTCTTGCAAAACTTTTAGAAAGTTCTTGGTAACAGACATCAATCAAAACATTTCCTAGTTCATGTGAACCATCAAGATTGTTGAATGCAGTGATATCAACATTGATTACAGTTACTGGGACTTTATTCTTGTTCTTCTCAATGTCTTGTGTGGGAATAAGATATAGGTTGATTGCCATCTCTGTGCCAAGTTGTGATGCGCGGCCATTGTCTGTATACTCATCATGATATCCTTGTAAAAGTCTAAGCACATCATCTCGAATATTGTCTATCTGTTTATCATCAACAGTTCCTGATTGTGCAGTCAGCTTTTCAAGCTGAAGCGCCAATAGTTCCCAGTCATGCCAGAACGGCTGGATTTCGTTTAGTATCTCAAATTCTTTCTTGGCGAGTTCGCGCAGGTCTGTCTCGATGTACGCCTGCTTTCCTTCGCCTTTTTTATTGACTGAGTCAATTAAACTCTTCTGTCTTTCGAGGTCCTGCTTCAAAAATCCAAAATATTGCATCAGTCTTTCTATGTCAGGTTCTTCTTTATGTAGAATGTTCAATATTGCTTCCTGGAATGTGAAATGGTTTTCTGTAAGCTTGCCATATCGTGTGTGTTTATCAACATCTTCTTCCTGTTTTTTGATCTTTGATTCCTGTTCTTTGATCAGGGATATTATTTGGTTCACTGCAGATATCTGTTCATCGACTATCTGAGAAGTCTTTTGGAATAGTTCTGCCACACGATCTACATCACCTTTCTCAAACGCTTCTGGCCAAAACACTCCAAGGGTTATCTTTTTATCTTTGAAAAGCTGATATATCCTATGACAAGGTTCTATCAATCTCTGCCTCTTTTTTATTTCAGTATCATCGAACTTGCGCATAAGAAGTATGTACACAAATACAGTTTAAATAGGTTTCTGTCGAGAAAGAAGAAATCTTATTTATCTGTTATCAAATCTGGTTGATGCTAAGTTGCTCTGCAACCAATTTCTCGTATCATGTGTTTCAGGATAGTTTGTCGCATAAAATTTTGGTTCTGGAACAGTGATTTGTTCTCCTAAAACATAAAGTGGACCCTGCTTTCTGACTCTTGAATGGTCAAAATAATCCAGTCCATCAAGAGTTACATTGAGGCATAACGAGTGCGGGTGATGCACTAGTGCATCTAAGGTATGAAAAATATTATTTATGACTCTCGCCACATCTTCAGAATTAGTGCCATAAAGCCGTCCTGATTCTTGTCGTATGAATGCGTTTTCAGGTGATTCCAGATTATCCAAGGAATGATAAAAAAGGTCTTCCGCATATGGTCTATATTGTGTCATATCAAGTAATGCTTTTGCTACGTCTTTTCTGCCTGGAGTGCTAATCACATCGCGCGAGAATTCTAAAAGTAATGTATCCAAGAATCCATTACCGACTTCTTTTCTTACAGGTGTCAGCACAAACTCTATCTCACCTATCTTCATCAGTTCCCAAAAAGTTTCGTTAGGTATCGGTCCTGCATTGAACAAAAAAATCTCCCCCACTAAATTAATCACATAACAGTAGTTACTATTGACAAGTATTCATTTATAAACTTTTCCATAGTTTAAAAAATCAGTATAAAGCTAAAAAAAGAAATAAAACAACCAGAAAAGATAAAAAAAGAAATATAATTTATTTTAAAGCTCTAAGAATCTCTAAGCAGCTCTGAATAGCTTAATACGCTTCTTTCCACCTGCAAAAGACCGTTTAAAGATACTTCGGACATCAGTCTCATCCTTCTTGATCTGACCAAGTTCGGCAATAATTTGACGCTGGCGTTCTCGTAAGGCCTTTACAGTCACATCATGCATTTGTGCTACCGATCCCTGAAGACCCTTTATCTTTACTTCATCTCTGCTAGTCAAATCAAAAGCTCTTTTCCCATCACCACCAGGAATCTTGAAACCGAAGAAAGTCCTCTTAGGTTTTAGCGGAACACCTTTGATCATATCAAGGTTCTCAGTGATTACATAGAAATTATGCAGACGAGTGTTGAATTCCTGCACTAATTTGTCAAATGACTGCAAGTATTTCAACAGATCAGGATATCTTTTGTTTGCAAGATCAGATACTTTAGTTCTCAGACGGGTAAGTGCGCCCATCTCAAGGGCTGAACTCATCTGATTCTTGTTAAGGACTTTCTGTAACTCGAGAAATAGCCTTTGACGTGCACCGACATGACTACCTATACCCATGAAGTTACTTCCTCCTGCAACAGGTTGGTATCTTACCTGCATCGTAAGTGCACTATCGAACATATCTATTGATTTCTCAAGAAGTGTTGCGATTTCTGTAGGAGAGAACTCTCCGCCTTCACTCATCCTAACAAATATTTCATGCAGTTTCTTATCAACCTTTTCCTCAACTGCTTCTTTGTATGTTATCTTACTCCGAGCCTTCGCACTGCTCGCGATCATACACATCTTTGTCTTGTACAATACACGGATAGCGTTGACAAAGACTCTCATGTCTACCTGGTTGGCAAGACCTTTGATCTTTTGCGACTCATGTTCCACATTCTGGAGGTCATGGTCTAGAAGTTGTAGGTCATGTAGGATTGTTCCTTCTCTCACGCTCTAATCACCTTTTTTATTGTAATTATTATTACAAATAAGATATTATCCTATTATAAACAACACACCAGATTATTGCATATTTAAACTTTTGTCTTATAGGGGCTAATATGAAATCCTCTTCTTTAAATCGAATGTTTTAAATAGAAGTCTCGTC
>CAZXTQ010000014.1:0-20843 GCA_964643595.1 uncultured Methanosarcinales archaeon | reverse complement strand
GTAATCTAATAATATTTCACAGGCTCTTTAGACGGCTGCGGCGTTGCTATTGTACCTACAGTCTGCTAGTGGGCATATATTCACTATATATGGCGGACTTATTACATACTAAAAAAAACAAGCCTTTTAAATGAATTGTGTTTTCTGTGATGCAGGTGATACCAAAATGGGAATAGTATTGACAGAAGAAGAAAAAAAGCTTGTTCAGGAAGGGAAGCTAAACCCTGCAGAAATTCTTGAGCACAGGAAACTACATCCTGTCAGAACAATAGATGTCAACGAAGTAGATGCTGTAAAGCAAGAAATCAGAGATACAAATGTTCTATACAGACAATCAATAGACAAGAACAAAGAACTGTATGACGAGCTTGCAGAGAATCGAAAACGTAAAGAGGAATTACGTAATAAGATTGCAGAACTAAGGATTAAGAAGAAACAACTTCTAGGATTAGAATAATAATGTGGGGGATGGGGTTCAGGAACCAAATGGTCTTGCTCATTTGATACGCGCCACCCAGTCCCATTGCTACGCAATGGAACGAAAAAACCCAGAAAAACAATAATGTGGGGGATGGGGTTTGAACCCACGTAGGCACTAAGCCACAGGATCTTAAGTCCTGCGCGTTTGACCACTCCGCCACCCCCACATATAGTTTGAGATGTGATAGAAAGTAAAAATGTTGGGTATATAAAGGTTTCTTAGCACCACTACCGCAGCGCTCCGTTGACCTGTAGTTGTATATGTCGGCCACCGTGCATGAATCAAACTGAACAAGAATCACGTAGACTACGCTAGGCGGCGGTAGTGTTGCTTATAGAATCATAAAGCCTTCCTAAACCTGTACAAATTAAGGAATGCACCCATCTTCTCCCTGAGCTCATTCAGGTCTGAGATTATCTCGATCTCAAAATCCTTGGTGTGCTTTCGGTAGATATACTTGTCAAACAGAGTACGGATGAAAAAGTAAATAGGCCTCTGCTCCCAACGGCCTTCCCAATCAGTCTCAAGCGTTCCTGAGAAAAGTATCTTGATCTTGCCCTGGTTCAGCTTGACCTTGACCTTGTCAACCTCAGTCTCGACCTCCTTTATGTCATCCATCATAATCTCAATCTTCAGGCATTTACGAACGTAATCAGTATGCCACTTCATCGGGGTAAGCACTATATGCACATGCTTGCCTGCAGGGTAGACATGCTCCTCATTCAAAGGTTCGAACTTATCATAACCTTTAATCTTAAGATAATCATCAATTATTGAATACAGCTCAATCAGGTTGAACAAACCTTCATAATCCATGGATTCTTCATCCACCAATATCTTTCTTTCAACCATCTTCAAAAGTCTGTAGCAGTCTCCATCTGCAGCATATCCTTCACCTTCTTCTGAAGGCTCAGCAACTTATAGTACATCGGATCAGTATACTTCACTATGATCTCCTTCTTGATTATATACTCACAATAAACTTTCTTGTGAAGCTTCTCAAGGAACTCTGACTTATCCCATTTACCCTCATAATCACACACAACCTTGAAATTTGCAGACATTATCATCCGCGCGTTCCACAACTTTACATTCTTTCCGTCCTTGACAGCATCAACCTCAAAAGCGTCAAGCAAAAGGAAACTGAAAGACAACTCATACATATAATAATCATTAATCTTTCGCCAGGCCTCAATAACCCGCTCAATCTCAAAACCATGCGGGCAAGAATACTTATGCTTGTGCTTTTTTTCATTTACCTCAAAATGCCTATCCTTCAGCCATTTGATTATGAAAGTTGTTAGAGCATTATAATCAAAAACACCCTTGTACTTTATCACCCAAGCAGTACCCTGACCTTCCTTTATAGTATGAGACATTATTTATAAATAACAGCGAAATGCCTTTATAAAGTTTTCTAAGGAAAGAATGAACTAGAATAGAAGAAGTGTCATCAAAAGAAGAAAAAAAATTGAAGAAAAAAAATTAAAGTACGAACTCAACGCCGGATGTAAGCACAGGCAGAGGGATTTTCTTTATGATAGTCTCCTTCCACACGCACCACCAGAGGAACTGGAACTTGCATACCTCATCCTCGACTTCCATGTACTGAGGCTGAGCATAGACAACTTCAATAATATCCCCTGCAGTTTCCTGAGCAGTCGTTATCACAACAGCAGGAGCAGTTTCCTGAGTTGTTGAGTCTTGACTGTTAAACAGAGCAGTGTTCTGAGCAAAGTAATCATCCCAGTCATCATCAGTATAAGAGTCAGACCCGGTGTTGTCGTCATCATTATTGCTTGAACTGTCGCTCTCACGCAGAGTGGTGAAATGATAAGGACCCTTCTCACTGCAGTCGCCTTCCTCATTACAGGAAACAATCTTGTAATAGTACTTGGTGTTGGAATCAAGATCCTCAAGCTCAAGCTCGTGCTTGTCAGTCATATCACCATCATACTCTTCGTCATCAAGGTCATCGCTTTCAGTGCCGTACATCACTTTTGAATCAGCATCCATATCAGTATCCCAATCGATCTTTGCAGAATCTTTTGTGACATCTGTAACGTCAATATCGCTGATTCTTGGATCATCCAGCTCATCTGGAGTGTTGTTATCATCACCATTGTTGTCGTCATTCTCAACAACACCGACATGCACTGTCTGGTCAGCAGAACCCACAGCACCTTCGTCATCAACAACGATAAGAGTCACTGTATAATCTCCATCAACAGTCAACTCAACAGAGATGTTCGTTGGAGCACCAACAACTTCAGTCTGAGCAAACATGAAACTATCAGGACCAGTCACAAGCCATGAATGACTTAAGATAGAACCGTCAGAATCACTGCTCGCACTTCCGTCAACAGTCATGTTGACCGGAGCGCTGGTGTTTGTCGGAACAGACACTGTGAAAGAACTTACAGGAGCTGTGTTGTTGGTCTCATTGCCCAAATCTTCAGGATCAGTATCAGCAGGATCATCTGCAACTTCAGCGAGAACATTGAATGTCTCTTCTACAGATACAGTTATACCACTATTATCCTGAACGATAAGCTGTGCAAGATACTCACCAGCAACATCAAAAGTCCAATCGAAACTTCCAGGAGCACCAACAACATCAAGATCACCATAAGCAAGACCTTCAGGACCAGTTATGATCCATGAATGACCTGTTATAGTACCATCAGTATCGAAACTCTCTGAACCGTCAAAAGACATGTTAACCGGAGCAGTCATGTTCTCTGGAGCAGTGATGTTGATTATAGCAACAGGAGCTCCTTCGACAACACCGCCAGCAAGAACTACCATACTGACAGAATGATTGACTGTCAAGCCGCTGTCCTCTGTCAAAGTAACAAGACCTTCGTAAGTGCCAGGTGCAGTTCCAAGAGGAACCAAGATATTCAGTTCACTCAAAAAAGAATTGCCAGCACCAACGTCAACATAATCGACATCTGCACTCAAAGCAAGATCGCTGATTACAAACTCAACCATAACATCAGTAAGATTAAACTCGCCAGTGTTAGTCATGTTCACGAGTGCATCAATAGCATTTCCCGCTTCGACTGCACTTGGCTCAAGAACAACACTTGTTATGACCAAGTCAGAGACGTCTGAATCTACAGGGTCTTCAGGATCTTCTGGATCATCAGAAACTTCTTCAGCAACATCGTGAACCAACACAGTCAGATCAACATAAGTTGTGTTTATACCATCAGTGAACTCGAAAGACAAGTCAACACCAACAGCAGGCATGCTCTCGTTCGCAACATCAAAACCAGGAGTCCAGGTCATAGTGTAAGTATCGGAATCCCAAACAGCACCTTCAGGAATACTGACTGCGATACCAGCAACTTCATCACCATCATAATCTGAAACGTTGAAAACCATCACAAGATTCTCATTCTCATTGACCTCAGAAGGGCCGTCGTAAGAGACATAAGGAGGTTCATTAACGACAGGGTCTTCAGGATCAACAGGATCTTCAGGATCTTCTGGATCGACAGGATCCTCTGCGTCACTCTCGTCGTCATCCTCAGGGGAATCGCAACCAGGATCAGCAGGACCGATTGTCTCGAGCTGGAAAATAACAGAATCACCGCCGATAACTTCATTGACTCTCAGGAAGTAACCTGGAAGACCAAGTTCTGCAACAGAACCAGCACCCATTGAAGGGAGCAGAACTCCGTTGACTCTGAAAACAACATTTCCAGAGAAATCAGAAACTATCAGAGCAGTGACTTCAACTTCCTGTTCATTGAACACATAAGTCTTTGTCTGAAGCTCGTCGATGGAATCCACCATAGTCATAAGACCGCCAGTGAAGTCAATAAACCCATCACCATCATTATCGATACCATCAGAACACTGGAACACAGGATCTTCAGGATCTTCAGGATCCTCCGGGTCCACAGGATCGACATCTTCAGAACCAACAGTAATCACAAGAACCTCTCCGTTGTTGTCTTCGTCAAGCTCTGTAACATCATCAGCAGGGTCAGCGAAAACAGTCACTTCGTAAGTCCCTTCTGCAGCATACCTGTGAGCAACTCTCTGAGTCCAGGTCTGGGCATCATCAAGAAGGCCGATGTTTGTTGCAGAAGCACCATCACCGAAATCGATCAGGTACTCCGCAACAAGCCAGTCCTGATTACCTATATTAGATACAGTAACATCAAAGTTCACAGTCTCATCGACGTCAAACTCAGACTCGAAAGTCGAAGTAGCGACATGAGCAATGAAGTCAGGTGCTTCGTCATCAAAAATAGGGTCCTCTGGGTCTTCTGGATCCTCAGGATCAGTTGGGTCTTCAGGGTTTGAACCTGTGAAACCAATAGGAAGAGCGAAAGTTGCATTGTTATTGGTCTCATCAATCTCCTCAACAATATTACGGGCGTCAACAACTACAACAGGATTAACAGTGAACACAGACTTAGGAAATATCTGCGGTCTTGAATAAATATATGACGCAGTCTGGATTTTCTGCTCTCCAGGGGCAAGAGTAGCAGTCCAGGTGAAATGATCCATTCGAGGGAAATCAATTATATTCGATATATGCTTAGCATTGACAGGTCTTATCACACCACCATCTCCAGGAATACCTTCAGGAACAAAAGTATACGTGAATGTGGCAGTCTTGGTTCCGATGTTCGCAACTATAAACTTGAAATTGACCTCCTGGCCAAAAACAGCTTTGTCAGTGTCTGCCTTGAATTTCGCTACAGTCAAATCAGGTTTTTTGAAAACCGGATCGATTATTCCAGGAGATTCTTCAGGCATCATTGGATAAAAACCATCAGGAAGCCTGAATTCAGGAATAGCCCCTTCATCAGGAGTCTCTGAACCATCATCTCCTTCATCAGGAATCCTATCACGCATACCCTGCAGCATCACATAACCTGGATTCTGAAGTTCAATCATATCGTTATCTGTATCATCAGAAAGATCAGGAATCCTATCACTGATATCAGGAGCATTGACTTTCATGTCTTCAGACAAAGCATCAACACTCACGGAAGCATCCTCTTCCTCATCAGCGATATGCACCCTTCTCAGTTCTGGAGAAAGCATAGATGCGCCAGGGTTGATTACCGGCTCAGATATCTTATCCATATCAATTTTAGCCTTGATAAGAGCTACCTTATCACTATAATCAGTATCCACTGGTTTAAATGCCATCATGGGCAAAGAAAATGCGCTTGTAGTCAGTATAAGAACTAAAAAAAGCGCTACCATCGAAAAAAATGTTGATTTCCCCTTATTCATTGTTAAACCTCCCTATTTAGGTATTATCGTGAAATAGTGATGATTTTTACCATCACATAGTAATGAATATAGGTTTTAGAATAGTATTTAAATGTTTCGTTTATGTAATCACTACATAGTGACTAAAAAACAAGCGGAAAGGGGATTATGGTAAAAACAAAAGAAAAAAAACAGAACAAGAAAAAATCAACTAAAACTCATCATCATCCATCTCAGAAGAATAATCAACAACATCAGGCTCCTGAGACTCATCATCCACCTCAGAGAAATCAGAATAGTCGTCTACAGGAGCAGCTTCAGGTTCAAGTAATTCAATAATCTCGCTGGCACTATCTCCCTCTTCCTCTTCTTCTTCCTCTTCCTCGAGCATAGTCTTGGTCTCGAGCTCATCATCATCCCATTCAAAAAATCTCATGATATGACCTCCAAAGAGCCTTATGGCTGATTCTAGCATAAAACACATCTTTTTTTAGAAAACCTATCCCGCAAAACAAGAAGGTCATATTTAAGATTAACCCAGCTCACGCTTAAACCAATTTAAAAAAAGAAGAAGGAAAACGGCTGAAAAGCCAAAAAAAACTATTTAGAGGAATTGTGATCTCTTCCGCTTCTCAATGACCGCCATCACAACAATAGCAATTACAATGATAGCAATCAAAGCGCCGAAAGCATACCAATACCAAGGCGTAGCTGAATCAGTCACTACCTGCTCAGGAGCAGGAGCTGGTGCAGCCTCAGGTTCTGCAACTGGTGCAGGCTCAATAGGCGCAGATTCAGTCTCTGGCGCAACATCTACCAATTCAGGCTCAACCTTCGGAGTTCTCTTAGCAGGAGGCAATAACTTGATAGTCTCCCTATCTTTAACTAAAAGCGAAGTCACACTGACCAAAGCCTTACTGGAAATAATATCCAACAACTTGACATTGATATCACCTTTGAAATCACCATCAATATCAACATCCTTGCTCTGACCGATGAACAACCTGAATAACTGCGGCTCACTCATCACAATAAACTCAGCATAGTTGCTACCCAAACCATCAACCTCAACAGAGTGCGGTTCATTGTTGTGACTGAAAGACATAGTATCTCCCCTGCCAAGCTCCAACTCACTCACAGCTCCAGTCAAATCACCAACCTCTAAAGTAGATGAAACAGTGTATGAACCACCGCCCCCACCACCGCCACCACCACCGGCAGGTGCTGTTGCTGAGGTTGTGAAGTTGAATGGTCCGAAGACTGCTGCGAGTCCGCCGCTGTTTCCTGCTTCATCGACACAATCAGTTACGTTATAATAGTACGTTGTTGACGCACTCAAGCCAGTTATTGCGACAGCTCCTGTTGATGAGAAGCTTGCGCTTGTAACTGTGGTTCCCATTACTGACTCATTTGTGCCGTATATCACAGTGCATTTAACGTCTTCACCGAATGTGGAAGTTACTGTTGCTGAGCTTGATCCAGGAGTTCCGTGCGTGAACGCTGAAGTGTTCACAGGTGCTACACTATCAACGGTCACTACAGTAGTTACTGTGTTGTTGACATTACCAAGAGCATCTGTAGCAGTTATTCTGAGTGTCACATCTCCGTCTGCTTCAACTCCCAGATGTGAAAGGGATGCGTTTATTTCCCATATATTTCCGCCAATATTGGACATAGCTCTTTGTGTTGGCATTCCAGCAGTCACGCTTGGCACTGAGCTGTAAGTGTCAGTTACAGTCACTCTTACGTTTATATCACCTGTCCGTTTGATCTTAGTATCATTTACGGCAAGTCCTGTCACTGCAGGTCCGTCATTGTCTATTGTTAATGTTGTTGTGTCTGTTCCGATATTGCCAGCTCCGTCTGTCGCACTGAATGTTATAGTACATGCGCTTGTTGTAGTAGCACATCCTAGTTCGTATCCACTTGCAGTCACCGACCACACGTTTCCGCTTTGATGTACCATGCTATTGTTTCCGTTAGCAGTCACCGAAGCGTTAGTATTGATCTCATCAACAGTTATATTCAGTGTGAAATCATTGGCACTTGAATTTAGATCTGAGTTGTTGTACACAAAAGTCACGACAGGTGCTGTATCATCAACAATAACTGTAGTCACGACACTGTTGTTAGCATTACCTGCCATATCTGTTGCAGTGAAACCTATCGTGCAAACAGCGTTTGCAGCACAACCAAGATCTGCAGCAGTAGTTGTAACGTTCCAAGTGGTCGCACCCTTTGTAAGAGCTACGCTGTTGTTAGATACAACCGAAGTCACATTGCTAACATCAGATACTGCAACTCCTATGTACAAAGCAGATGCTGATTTCACCTCAGTAGGAACTGCTGAAGGCAAAGTCACAGCAGGATTAGTGTCATCAACATAGTAAGAAGTTGTTTCTGTATCGTTATAGTTGCCTAGCGTATCTGTTGCGTTGATTGTTATTGGACAGACAGCATCAGATGAACATCCAAGATCACCTGCAGTGAGGTTTGCATGATAGATATTTCCGCTGAGCAGATACATAGTATTTCCATTTGCGACGACAGAAGCCACACCAGATACATCAGTTACAGTAGCTTGTATGTTTACCGCAACAGCGCTAGTCACATTCGTAGCATTAGTCACTGAAACACCAGTCACAACAGGTCCTGCATCATCAACAAACAGCTTCACAGTCACGCTATCATTATAGTTACCGAAATAATCAGTCGCGTTGAAATAAACTGTGCACCAACCCTGACCGCAACCTAAAGCAGCAGGCGTAGTTGTTAAGTTGTAATTGCTTGCAGTGTGATTACCCATCAATAAATTTCCTGCAACACCTGCAGTAACGTTAGTTACATTACTGCTGTCAGTCGCTGTAACGTTCAAAAGAACTGAATCAGTGCTTCTTATCGTTCCTGAAGAGTTTGTCTGATTGTTTGTCACAAAAGGCCTGCTCGAATCAGTCGTGAAATTCCAAACTTCAGTCGCACCATTTCCTGTAGTACCACCATAATCACGTGCAATGATATTCAACTGATGATTTCCATCAGCCACAGTTGGATTGAAATAACAAGTCATATCTTCTGCACCCGTAGCGTTGAAACAGGTCATGCCATCCATGTAATAATAAGTTCCGTTAACAATTATAGTCAAATTACTGACCTGCGTACCAGTACCATTAACCGTCACGTTGATAGTAGGTGCTGTTCCGCCAACAGTAGTCAAGTTAGGCGTAGGTGCGTTGACAGTTATGATTGGATCCACAATATCAGACAGATTGTAACCTGAAAAGCCATTCACGTTGAAAGTCCAATTACCAACCACACCAAATGTTGGATGCTCATATGACAAATATGTAGTAGTTGAATTGACTCCTGCAGCACCAAAATCTCCAGATAAATCAGGCACATCATCGAAAGGTAAGTTGTACAATGCTATCGTAGCAGTGGTGTTCAACTCTTCAAAGTAGGTCGAGTTTACGTATACTCTGCTGTTACCGAAGTTACCATCAGGAGTTATACTGATATCGATAGCATCTTCAAGTTGTCCTAGTTTTGGTCCTGCACTAGGGCTTGATAGGTCAAGTCCTGTGAAGTTTATCTTTGCGACTTTGTGGTAGTTGTTGTCTGCTGCAGGTCCCATGTATCCGCAGACTAAACTGTAGTTCCAATCTACAACAACTGTGAAATCAACATCTGCCATGTCTTGTTCTTCTGAAAAGTTTGTTGTGCCGAAACCATATCTTATGCAGTCATCGTCTGATAATGGTACTGTGAGGTTGTAGAACACAAGTGTTGCGTATGCAGAAGATTGAGTATTTCCTGCATAATCTGTCACTGTGAAAGTCACGTTTTCATCTTCGAAATCCATGTCGTCCATGTCTGCTCTGTCTATTGTGAACGTGTAGTTCCAGTGAGTTCCATTGGACTGCATAACATATACATCTGCAGGATCTTCTGTTATTTCACTGAAGTTAGCTGTGATGTTCTTGACTCCTGTTCCTCCAACATCAGTTGCAGATAATATTACTGTTATGTTGTTGTTAGGATGATATCCTGATACAAACGTGTCAGGTTCACCTATTGTTGGAGTTCCTGGTGTTGGTGGTGTAGCATCAAAATGTATGTTGTAGGTTGATGAATACCCTGCATTACCTTCGGCAGACAAATCAAGATTAGTCATAGCCATATCATAGCATGTGACATTCCACGAATAGTTTCCTTCTCCGCTTGCAAAGTTGAGTGTTGTAGTGATTGTGGTTGTGTCGTTATCCATCGTATTGTTGTTATACATTCCAACAATATGATTTGTCGAGTTGTAAAGATAGACTGAACAGTTCATCATCTGCGTGTCATTATATAGTGCATCCCATGCGCTGAACTCGTACTCGTCACCGGCATCTGATATGTTTGTATGATTTTCTGGGTATTCAAGAGTTACAGTTGGTGCAGTATTATCCACTATGACACTGAAATATTCAGTATCATTAGCCTGACCGCCATTGGTCGCGCTAATATTTACATCATTCACACCATCACTAAAACCGTTAAGATATACTACTGCAGACCACCGCCCATCAGTAGCAGTACCCTCAGTAAGCGCCATAGGCTGATGTGCTGTTCCATTCCAGATAGTCACAGACTGCACATTAACCACATCAGTAACATTGACAGTGAAATTAAAAGCATTAAACATGCGAACATCATCCATAGCCGGAGTCACAAGCTCAACAGTAGGAATAGTGCATGAAGGTGCAGGATCATCAGAATCCCAGGCATCAGTCGCGTTGTAAGGGAAACTATCTATTACACCACTTGCATTAGAATGCACCCCTGCTACGAACACAGGACAAGTAGCATTTCCCCAGAAATTTCCGTGGGTTCCGTTGGAAACTTCGAGATCGTCACCTGCACTTATTCCATATGACACACTATCCAATATGTTATTGTGCCATACAAATTTATTGTTCAGTGTTGTCGTGCCATCAAATTGTATGCCGTATGTGTTATCATAAAAATCATTGTCGGTTATGTTGACAGCTATACCAACATTCCTTAATCTCAGACCTATGGTCGAATCGTTTATGCTGTTACCCTCAAAATTGTAATATGCTCCATTACCAATATTCATGTAAACTGCGGTACCTGAGTTGTTTATTCTATTGTTAAGTACCTCTCCGGTTCCACTACTCCAGAGCTGCATTCCATTTGCTGCACAATCATGTATGTAATTGTCCTCAATAAGCATTTCTACAACTATGTTGAGATATATGCCTGTGTTTGTTAAGCTGTATATTGTGTTTCCAGTTATGTTATAATCGTAATCTGCTTGAGGCCTAACTTTCCTGATACCAAATGAGCCATCAAAAATCGTATTATTATAGAATGTGTGGTTGTCTCCGCCGGATATGTTGATAGCAGCATTTGTGCCACCTGTGAATCCAGATATAACACAGTTCTTCACAGTTATGTTATTTGCGGTTATGTTTGGAAGTATGATTCCCATTCCGCTACCACTTCCTTTGATCGTGTAACCCTGACAGTCAAGAGCAGAATCAGACTGGGTAAGTTCAATCGCAAAGTCTCCGTAGCATGTGTCTCCTCCTGTTCTGTTGTAGACGTCGCTATCGAGCTCTTCATCCCATTCAATTGTTTCTCCACATATGATACATTCATTTGGTTCTTCTAGAGCATTTCCCACTCTCGATGATGAATAAGCACTACCATCCCAGTATCCATTATCATCATAGCTGGTATTCGTGTTATCCTGCCTGAAGTAAGGACAATGGTCAGATACGCCCCAGAAGTTCCCATAACAATATTCTCCACCCGGACAGTAATTCATAGCTATACCATCACTGTCTGAAGAATCAGCCAAGAGGTCATAACCAGAGTTTTCAAAGTCATTGTACCATATCATGACCTGCCCGCCAAAAGAGTCCACATTCTGAGCATCGATTCCATTTGTATTATCTGTTATAGTATTGTTTGTTATGTTCATATGGGCACCGACAATCAGATCTTGGAGCAGGATACCCGTAGTCGAACTTTCGTTTATTATGTTTCGTTCTATGATGCTAAAAGAACCCTCATCCTCAATGACAATTCCATATACATTGTCTGTTATGTTGTTGTCAAGAATATAGCTCTCGTTGTTCTCCATATGTATTCCTTCACCAAAACCTATTATGTTACAATTCTTTATTGTGATGTTTGTGACAGATACGTTTGAAACATTGACTCCTATTCCCGTGCCACTGCCTTTGATCGTATATCCCTGACAGTCTATCATTGCATCATCTGCAGTTAGTTCAATCGCAAAGTCTCCGTAGCATGTGTCTCCTCCTGTTCTGTTGTAGACGTCGCTATCGAGCTCTTCATCCCATTCAATTGTTTCTCCACATATGATACATTCATTTGGTTCTTCTAGAGCATTTCCCACTCTCGATGATGAATAAGCACTACCATCCCAGTATCCATTATCATCATAGCTGGTATTCGTGTTATCCTGCCTGAAGTAAGGACAATGGTCAGATACGCCCCAGTAATTTCCATAGCAATCTCCCATCACACAATAATTTAGAGCTACAGCATTGCTGTCACTTGAATCTCCCGCAAAATCAAACAAGGAGTTTGAGTGAATATCATTATAGAATATTTGAACCATATAACTTCCAGCAGAATCAACATTCTGAGCGTCGATACCATAATCATTATTGGTTATCGTGTTATTAGTTATGTTTATGTTCGCACCTATATTAAGATCTATCAAAAGTATTCCTGTAGTTGAATATTTGATTGAATTCTCAGAAACAACAATATTTCCTAAGGAAGCACCCTCTATAAGCAATGCATCTGTTGTGTTCTCAATAGTATTCCCTGTTATAGTATTACTACCAGTCTCCATAAAGATACCTTCAGTGAAGTTAGAAATTATACAGTTCTGTATCGTGACACCTGTCACGCTTGAATCTATGTTTATACCCACAGAGTCTGTATCATTAGTGCCCATAATAGAATGACCATCACAGTCAAGAGTAACACCGCTAGTTGTTATGTTGTAACCAACACCCTGGCATTCCTCAATATCTGAAACCATAGTGAAATCTCCTTTTATTTCAGAACCGCAATCAGGATGCACACTTACTGTTATGGTGCTCGTGTTCCAGATGTTCTGAGGACCTCCTGTGGAGAGGTTAGCTACGATATCGCACGAAGCATCAACCGCGCTTGGAACAGACCATGTAGCATTTACGTACACCCCGTCAGGTCCCTGATCATCATATTCTGCGTTAGATACACTCCCTCCAACACAGTCTGAAACGTCAAACACATCAAGCTTTGTCTGGTTAAGCGCAGATGTATCCGAGAAATTAACAGTTATATTTATCATCATGGTCGTGCCGTTCTGCACTGTCCAGCCATCATCTGGCTCGTTCCAGGAAAGAACGTCTACACCTGAAGTGTCTTTGTTTGCATTAATGTCAGTTATGTCAAGCACTCCATCAGTGGAATTGTAGCAGTAACCTTGTATAACAAATGCGCCTTCCGGAAGAGAAGTTATATCTATGTTATTCGCAACGTGTTCTTGTGTGTCGTTCGAACCCAGCGATCCTATGATATCAGTTCCTGCCTGATCGCTTATGTTGTACGAGCAGTTTGCATTGAAGTCTGTAGATATGTTAAGTAATGGTATTTCATTGCCCCAGTCCTGCCCATCAGCAGGCTGGTCGATGCTTGCATCAAGAGCAATAACATAGCTAACGCTAAGAAGAGTTAATATTATTAGGGCAACAAGGATAGTGAATCGGTATTGAGAAGCTGATGTATCTGAAAAGATTTTATCCAATAGTTTACCCTTTTTTTTCCAAATTAATACACCCCGTATTTTTTATCATGGATTATTTCAACAATCACAAAATACTCGACGTCAAACTTGACCCAAGTACAACTTTAAAACAATTTAGTCTAAAGAAATAAATATCTTTAAACCCCCTGATGTTGAATCAAACATAAACTACCTTATAAAGGTTTCGGTTGTAAGGGAAGTAAAGGAAATAGAAACTAATCAGTCTTGCACCACCACGCAGATAACATCTTTTGAACTTCAAGAACTGAGTTACCACAGCGCTTCGTGCGTAGAAATAAACCAAGATATCAAGCAAGCAATTGCTACGCCGCAGCGTCGCGAGAATCTAAGAAGGGCCTGAAACACGTCAACCGCGTATGAATCAAAATTTATCGGTATTGTAAATCTCTTTAGACGGCTGCGGTGTAGCTATCAGTTATACAGTTCACTAGGTAGTGTCCGTGCTTGGCTTAATCAGAACTATTCAACAGCTTCTTGCTCTTCAACCTCTTTCACTGCATCGAAAACAGCGAGCCTAAGATCTCTAGGCCAGCCTTTCTCTATGTCGTTCTTATGACTGTGTATTGCTTCAATCACATCTTTCCTGATACCTGTTCGTTCGCCTTCAAGCATACGGACAATCTCTTTCTTCGCAAACATAGGTACACGCTCCAGGTTCCAGGCCTGTTTTATCAACCGCTCCTGCGTACCTGTGCGGGTCGTGTCAACCTCCAAGTCTTTCCACAACTCGTCATACACATTCTTGGTGTCTTCATCAAAGTTTTCCTTCTTACCCTGATCCAAAGAAATCTTGGCAAGCACTAACTTATGCATACGCTTCAGGAATTCTATCCTGTCTTCCATCCGTATCATATCCAGATGACCCTGAAGAACCAAGTTGAAAGCAAACGGACTTGGAATGGTCGTATCGATACCTTTTACCTTGATACTCTGATTCTCAATCATCCTGATTATTCGCTTAGTGTTCTCAATATCCATCAAATCTTCAAGCACTTCACGACGAGCCTCTTTCAAAATAGGAAAATCTTTGGATATACGCTTCACCGCAGCCATGAGAATCATTGATGAGACCTGTTGTCTCCCAACTTTCTTCTGATGACCTTTGTAGTTCCTCAGAATCATCAAAGATCGTCCTGCACAGTGACGGAATCTTCGGTTCAGCACCTGAGATTTATCGATTGCAATATTAAGAAGCTCGTCGAGACGCTCAGACTCAATCAATGACAGCGCTCTTGCTGCAGGAAGATTCTTCTTGGATGCAACATAGAAACCATTATCTGAAACACCAATCTCAACGTCACGCTTCTGAGTCTTGGAAATTATGTAACCGACAGCACGCGAAAGACAATCATTGACACGCCTGCCGAACAGAGTGTGAAACACAGCATACTTCTTATCATCAGCCAGGTAATGCTCGATAAGGATCTCCTTGTCATGAGGTATCTCTGCAAAATCATGCTGCTCGCGCAGATACTCATAGATTGCATTAGCAGCATTCTCGTCAACATAAAGATAAGAATTTATGAAATCAATAATATCTGCCTTTTTCATACCCGACTCAAACTTGTCCCGCATCATATGACGGAAACGGCCTATATCATTTGCGAGATCAAAACTGAGCGGAAGCATCTCAGAAAACCATGTCGGGACAGTAGGCTTTCGGCCAATGGCTGCTTTAACCTGAGCAACTGTGCCTCTTGAAAACTGAAACTCGTAAGTAGATCCGCCAAGGACAAATACATCACCTCTTTTGAGCCGCTCCAGAAAACCCTCGTCGACCATACCAATCACTTCAGGACCTATCTTGACAGTCACACCGGTAGAGTCAGGTATCGTGCCAATGTTAGTCATGTAGATGACCCTTGCCATCTTACCTTTCCTGCCAACCATATTATTTTCAGGATTATACCAGATCTTACCATAGACATGACGGTCCTCAAGAGAAACATGCTCTCCAGACAAATAACTTATCACAGAATGGAAATCAGTGTCAGACAAATCCTTATAGCAATGACTCTGCCTTATCGTCTCGAGAAGATCAGGCAACACCCAATTATCAGAGATACACATACCATAGATTTGCTGTGCCAAGACATCAAGACAATTACTAGGAATATGTATGCGGTCAATCTTCTTGTCCACAGCACTCTTCAAAAGAACACTGCATTCCACTAAGTCGTCACGGTCCAGGACAATGATACGCCCTTTTGTCGTCGAGTGAAGCTGATGACCAGAACGTCCGACACGCTGCAACGCTCTTGCGACAGATTTAGGCGATCCGAGAAGGATGACAAGATCTATGTAACCAATGTCGATGCCCAGCTCTAAGCTCGTCGAGCAGACAACACATTTAAGATTGCCTTCGCGCAGACCTTGTTCAATCCGGTGACGATGAGTCTTGCTTAATGAGCCGTGATGTGCTCCTATGGCTGTAAGTTTAGGTTTAGGTTTTTTACCTAATGCATCAGTAACTACCTCCGCGCCAGACTCACCTGACAAATCATCATCCACCTGCCCTGCCTCCCCGGAGGGGCCGTCCCCCTCGACGGGCGTTACTTTTTTAGTCGAAGAGGCTCGTGATTCTGCGGCGGAGGCAGCGTCACTGGTCTGGATCGTCGTTTTTCCGTTACCATCAGTCTCCAGTTCTGCCTTGAAATCACCCTCGTCTGCTGTGCTGATGACATCAGTGTAGTTCTTAGGAAACTTGTCTTTCAGGAAGTGAACAATGCGTTCTGTCGCTGCGCGGGTATTCGTGAAAATAAGAGTTGTCTTGTGGTTCTGGATTAGCTCGTCGATAAGTTCGTAAGTCTTCTTATGCGTGCGCTCGTATGTGGTGTCAATAAGATTAGGGACCGGAGAGATTACCTTCAGATCAAGATCTTTCAGAAACTGGACATCCACAATGCGGCAGTCACGGTTGCTGCCCACCAGGAACTGAGCAATCTCCTCAAGCGGAGCAATTGTTGCTGAAAGGCCGACACGGCACATTCCAGGGCTCAATTTTTGGAGCATCTCCATGCTGAGACTTAGATGGACCCCCCTCTTGTTCTCTGCCAATGCATGGATCTCGTCGATTATAGTCCAATCTACGCCTGCTAAGTGAGATCTGAACTTAGACGATTGAAGGAGTATCGCAAGAGATTCCGGCGTCGTGATGAGTATGTGCGGTGGAGTCGCAGCCATCTTTGCACGCTCTTTTACAGGAGTATCACCTGTGCGAACACCAACACGGATACCAAGACCTTTACCCTCTTTGCCACCTTTGCCTTTCTTTTCACGGACTATCTTGTCTATCTCTTTCAGAGGAGTTTTCAGGTTATGCTGGATATCATAATTAAGAGCCTTTAGCGGAGAGATGTAGATCGCGTAGATTTTGTTTTCAAGAATATCTTTTTCTGAGAGGTCAACCAGTTCGTTTAGGATGCTCAAAAAACCTGTAAGAGTCTTGGTCGCTCCGGTGGGTGCGGAGACAAGTATGTTCTTACGACAGTGGATGTCATACACAGCATGAAGCTGTGGAAGCGAGAATTCCTTGAAGCGAGAGAAGAACCAATCCTTGACTGTAGGCGACAGTATCTTAAGCAGCGTATCAGCTGATTCAGGCTTTTTCTTGAATGTTATTTCGGGCATGGTGTTTACTGCTTGTAGTGATATGGATTTGGGTACGAATATTGTCACCTCTCAGAACTGTGATGTGAATTTAAATAGATTATCCAGGCATGTCCTGTGGGGAGTGGTCTGTGTAGAAAAAATAGATTCCCATTTATAAATGTATTTCCCACCAAATAGTAGTTACAAAAAGGAAAGGTTTAAATATTATAGATTCGGATTTTTTATCTTATGGTGTCGGAAAACAGTTCTCAAATGAATCTAAGCAGTATAGACTCGGATCCCATCAGTTCATCAGACTCTGAAGATTCTGTGCCAAACATGACCGACGAGCAAGCAGACCGTATGAGAAACTTCCTTGCTCAGATAGGCCTGATGGAAAGACAACAAAAAAAGATCAGAGAAAGCACACTAGCAAGATGGGATGATTTTCAAGACCATATAGTATATGGAGTCACAAGAGGATGCGCGCAAAGGATGCATAAAAATTCTGATGACCCTGACAAACAACCAAAATTCACACTATACGACACATTACATCAACCATCAGGAGAAGACAGGATATTCAAGTTTGCAAATCCCTCAGTCCTGACAAAAAGACCTGAACTGGACGACATGATAATCAATGAACACTCAGTAATAGAACGCCTTGACCACCCAAACATCGTCAAGACACGAGGACTTCTTAGAAAAGGAATAATATCATATCTTGTCCTGGAATATCTGCCCTACAACATAGCAGAGATAATAGGAACAAAACCAGACCTCCAAGGAGCAGCTTTCTTCCTCTCAGAATCAGCAAAAGCAATCCAATATTTACACTCTCAAGGCGTAGTCCACGGAGACATAAAACCAGCACAGTTCATGGGCGGATACGCACAGGAAAATCCAAAATATCGCGTGCTGAAACTACTCGACTTCACAGGAGCAATACACCCTGAACTACCACTACCACCAAGACTGCCTTACACACCAGGCTATGCAGCACCCGAAGTCATAGCTGCAAACGGAACAAAAGATGCAGATTCTAAAATCAAAGCGTTCAGCCACAAAGCAGACATATACTCATTAGGAATATCCTACGCAAAAGTCGCACTCAGATCTGCAGCAAAACCCGACGAGATAAGCGCAGTATTTAACGATCCGACACTCATAGCAGAAAGAGTGCAGGAAGCAATGTGCCTATTCCACCTACCATTCAGATTTGCAGCACTTATCAAAGATATGACTGCACCAAACCCTTCTGATAGACCAAACATAGAAGAAGTCATGCCGCATGTTGAAGAGTTCTGCATGTTCAACCGGCTTTATGATGTCACGGAAATAACAAGAGACTTATACTCAGGAGAAGTAACCAAAATCAAAGTAACAAGGCCATTCTAAAATATTAAGAAAGGTGCAAATATGAGCGAATACAAAAAAAAAACCTTACAGAACACATTTTCCTGACCACCAGAAAACAGAAAAATTTCCAGAATTTCCAGTTTACCACAAAGTAACAATCATGGTAGGAAGAAGATTCATACATGATGAAAAACACGGATGCATCGACCTACAGCTAGCAGAAATCGGTCTTGAACGAAGAGGGTGGATAGTAGGACGCCCCACAGAACCACAAGAACTATGGTCAAACACAGTCATACCATTAGGAGACACACGGCAAGGCCTGAACGACTGCTACGTCGGACAAACTCTTGAAGACATATTCGTCGCTAACCCTACTGAATACCCGCAGAACCACGAAATAAAAGTCAACAAAACAGAATACCAGGAAATGCTGGAAAACGTAAAAAAAGACCTTCCAGGAGCCCAATTACTGCTATTATACTCAACAAAAACCACCCAAAACAGACCTAATTAAAAAGAGATTAAAAAAATAGATTAAAAACCGATTAAAAAGAACAACAAGTTTATAAATAACCTATTTTTCCTGATTCTTATCATATTACTTTTGGCAACGGCTTCGGTCTGGTTGCCGATGTGGCCTGCAAAGGCAAAGGTGAAAAAGAATGCCAACAATATACGATGTTCCAGTAAATGACCTGATAGAAGCGGCAGCTAAAGAGCTCCAGAACGTATCGGAGATAAAGCCACCATCATGGTCAGTATTCGTCAAGACCGGCATGCACAAAGACCGCCCCCCTGTAAGGGATGACTGGTGGTTCGTAAGGTGCGCAGCAGTCCTCAGAACAGTACGAATAAAAGGCCCTGTCGGAGTCCAGAAACTGAGAACAAAGTACGGCGGCAGAAAAAGAAGAGGCCACAAGCCAGAACACTTCTACAAAGGATCAGGAAATATCCTAAGAAAAGTACTGCAACAACTAGAAGCCGCAGGACTAGTTGTTCAGGCAAAAGAAGGCAACCACAAAGGACGAGTTGCAACTCCAAAAGGAATATCACTACTAGATAAATCAGCAGTCAAAATATACAAACCATTCAAGAAAGCAAGTGCCCCAGTTCCTGCAGAAAAACCAAAAGAAGCTCCAAAAGCAGAAGCAAAACCTGCTGAGCCCATAAAAGCTGCAGCAGCACCAGCTGAGAAAAAACAATAATCATAATATCACAAAATGGCAAGATACATACACAAATCACGAAAGCAAAGGCTTACCAAGCTTGGAAGACAGACAAGGTGGGCTCCGTTCTGGACAGTTCCTAAGATATACGGAGTAGGAAGGAGAGTACACCCTGGAAGGCACACAACCAAGAAGAGAAGCTGGCGAAGAAGTAATACTAAAGCATAATACTGAAAAGTGAATATAATGGCAGAACCAAGGACATACACAATACCACTAAGAAAAGAGTGGCTGAAAGCTCCAAAATACAAAAGAGCAAAGAAAGCGGTAACTGCTGTACGTGAATTCATAATACACCACATGAGAAATGAGAATGTACTTATCGGTCCTAAATTAAACTTAAAGATATGGGAGCACGGAATAAAAAATCCTCCATGCAGAGTCAAAGTAACCTGCTACGAAGACAAAGAAGGAATAGTTCGAGTTGAACTTTTCGGATTTGAATTCAAGGCAAAAGACAAAAAAGAAGCAAAGAAACCAAAAGCATCAGGCCTCATGGGAAAGATGCAGGACAAACTCGGAACTAAAGAAGACGAAGAAGTCAAGACCGAAGCCACAACAAAGAAAGACATCAAAGAAGTGAAGAAAGGTGTTGAAGTGAAAAAAGACGAGCCTGTTGAGGCAAAGTCTGAAGAGCCAAAACCTGCTGAAAAGAAACCAACCGAGCCTGATAAAAAAGAAGAACCTGCTCCAAAAAAGGAGTAATCAAAGATCATTCTCATAAATAATATATTAAATCATTTAAGGCGTGATTCGATATCTATATTGAATCTCTCGAGCTGTAACCCATGGCAGAGAATAAAGAAAATAATCCACAAGAATTTTTGATGCCTTTTGAGAAAATCAAAAGGGAAATAATCGTGAAGAAAGAGTCTGAAACTTCTGATAAGTACGGTCACGACCCGCATAAAAGGCCTGTTGAAGAGCTTCTAAAGTTCGGTATAATTAATATCGACAAGCCAAAAGGCCCAACATCACACCAAGTATCTGCTTATGTGCAAAAAATAATGCAAGTCAAAAAAGGAGGTCATTCTGGAACACTCGATCCTAAAGTCACAGGAGTATTGCCTACTGCAAT
>CAZXTQ010000013.1:13522-21514 GCA_964643595.1 uncultured Methanosarcinales archaeon | reverse complement strand
GATTTTTCCGATGATTGGGTTGTCAATTAGAATCTCATTCTTCTCGTTGACCAAAGTCTGCATGCTCTTAGCATCTTTGACTGCATTCAGAAATTTGCCTTTAGTATGGACTGTTTTCAGGATAGTCCCAGATATAGGACTTCGCTGATAGTGCACATCGAAAGGAGTCATCATTATTACAATAACATAACCGCCCTTATCTTTTTCCAATGTGTCTTTTGTAAGCAAATCGACTTTTCCAAGCAAACCTTTTTTCAGATTCAGTCTCTTGTTTAAATCTATCTCCAGAATTTTTACTATCTTACCATTCGCAGGAGAGACAAGAGTTTTTCCTGTAGGAATATTCCTTATAGGTTTTCGCAAGAAATAGAACCTGTAAAACAACAGCATCACTATCGCAAGCAGAAATATTATGCTCATCAATATTACAATGATGCTTGTCACGCCTACCATTTTAATATACCAAGAAATGTAATATTATAGGTATAACAATACCTAATACGCAGCCAGTGAATGCCTGAACAGGAGTATGGCCAGTTATCTGCATAATCTCCTGAATGCCTAGTTTCTTTTTTCTTATGATTTCATTCACGTTCTTGTTCAGCTTGTCAACAGTGTGTCGTACACCGAAAGCGTCACGCACAACAATCACTGCAAAACCACCCGCGACAAAGAAAATGCTGCTCAGGAAACCTTCAACAAGACCCGTGCTGATCGCCAACGAGCATACAAATGTTGAGTGTGAAGAAGGCATATCGCCTGTAGCGACAAGAGCATACCAATCCAATTTCTTTAGACGTATAGACTTATCAATGAATTTCCAAAGCTGGCAGAGTACACTTGCCACGGCTACAGAAAAAAATATCTGGTTTGTCACAAATTCATAAAACACAATATCACCTTTATATTTTTTTAAATCTTAACATATGACTTTAATAGCTTTAGGATGTATTTTTATAGTTAACGGAGTAGATCCTATAATCTCTGCATCAGTATGCGCTAGAGCAGGTTTCTTTGACTTTATCTTCATTTTCTTAACTTTGAAATATTCAATATTAGGAAAATCAGTCAAAGGGATGAACCCTTTGGATGCAGCGCTCACAAAATACTTGAACATATTTATCACGTCAGTACGCTTGAAGATGCAAACATCTAGATAGCCATCATCAGGCTCTGCATATTGCGCCAGTTCCATGGTGCTGCCATAATACTTCACGTTTCCGATTACCACAAAATAACCCCATCTTGGAAGGACCTGATCATCCAGCCAAACTTCCAGCTTACTCGGGACGTGAGTAAGTATAGTCTTAAGAGCTGAAAGAGGATAACTGCCTCTTCCAAGAAATTTCTTGATTATGGGTTTTACATCTGAAAGAGCTTTTGCGTCAAGACCCACTCCAGCAGTAAGGATAAAATAACGGTCTTTTGCTTTACCAAGATCGAAAAGTCTGCTCTTGCCTTTCAGGATGATATTTGCTGCAGCAACATGGTCGAGAGGTATGCCTAGCCCCTGGGCAAGAGCGTTTTCAGTACCCATAGGGATAATGCCCAACTTAGTATCAGAATCTGCAAGACCATTTATTGTCTCATTTATGGTGCCGTCACCGCCACCAGCAATAACGACATCATATTTTCCTATGGCTTTTTTAGCAAGACGTTTCGCATCAAGAGGTCTTTTTGTCTTTACAATATCGAGCTTGCACTTTTTCTTTGCAAATAGTTCTATAAGATCATCCTCAACAGCTCGCGCACTTCCTGCCCGCGGGTTCATTATGAAAAGATATTTTTTCATATCAATCAGTCGTTTTCTTTTTTTTGAGTGTTATTTTTTTGCCATGCTCCACATGAACTCAAAATAATTCTGGAAACTTGAAGAAGTATAATCTTCACGTATGAGGATTGCCACAGGATCAGGACGCCATGCGACGATACATATGTTCCTTCCGTAGATGTTCACTGCAGATTTCGCTTTGATATTTTTAGGGACAAAACGGACTTTTGCTAAAGGAATCTTCTTGATGTAAGGATGACTTCGGTCCTCTTCATTGAAGATTACCCTTACCGGAATCTTTTTCTTGACACGTTCTTTATCAAAGTGAGGAAAGTAGAATTGCAGGATATCTGTAGCTTCGGTGGTCGCCCCCCAGATGCATATCTCTTTTGCTTTCTCCAGCTGATCATCGAAAGCTGACTTAAGAGCTGCTTTACCTCTGAAGAAAAGAGTCTCATTTTTGCCTTCGGTCATCTGCTGCAGCTTCTTCAGCTCAGGAAGAACATTGTTGATCTCTTCTTCCTGCTTTTTCAGGATTTCTAATAGGCGTTCAGGATTCACTGCTTCAAAATATTTCCTGTTGTTGGACTTGATGTATGAGACAAGACCTTTCTGGATAAGTCTTTCTATTGCATCATACACTGATCGCCTATGAATGCCTGTGTTACGAGAGATAGAACCTGCAAGACTACCTCCCTGTTCGAGAAGTATAAGATATATTTTTGCTTCAGCAGGTGTTAAACCCAGGTTTTCCAGAACTTCCTGTTTGTTCATGAAGTGATATGTGCGTGAAAGATATATAAATCTTGTGGGCGAAACTGTACCACATAGAAATAGTCAATTATTTTTAAATATAATATTCTAAAAAATAATTAATCCATATCTGCATCAGGTGCAGAACTTGGAACAGCTGCTTTACTGATAATCATCACATCACCAATAGACTTGACTAGCTGATGAGGAACAATGACTCCTCTTGCAGAACCCAGAACCTTAGAAAGATAAGAATTCTTAGTTGCCTTGACTCTCCAGCCATGGATCTTTGTCTTAGTTATGATGGCTTCTTCAACATCACCGAAGTATTCACCATTATCTGTGAAGACCTTCATATCATACGTGTCTGAAATCCGCTCCAGTTTTAACATACTAACCCCTCCTTCTTTTAGAGCAATAAATCCTAAATAAATGCTTACTGTTAGTAAAAACTATTTCTTCATGGTTTATAAATTTTACTATTGGTATGTAGTCTTTAGAAGGGCAAATATTTATAATATGAGCCTTATAAGTAAAACCGGGTAAATCATGAAATACAAGAAACTCCTCATAATAGGCACATCCCATATAGCCAAAGAGAGCCTTGAAGAGATAGAACTGGCATTTCAGCAGCACAAGCCAGGAATAGTTGCTGTAGAGCTTGACCGAAAGAGGTTACATGGTCTGCTGTCTGATGAGAAGAGTAAGGTATCAATGTCAGACATATCCCGAGTGGGCGTGAAGGGTTATCTATTCGCGGTATTAGGCGGATGGTTGCAACGCAAGTTAGGATCATCAGTAGGCGTCATGCCTGGTTCAGAGATGAAGCTTGCAGTCCAGTTAGCACAAAAGATAGGTGCAAAGATTGCTTTGATTGATCAGGATATTGAAGTTACTCTTCGGAAATTCTCTCAAAGATTGACCTGGCGAGAGAAATTTAGATTCGTAGGAGACATGTTCAGATCAGCATTCATGAAGAAAAAGATGATGAAAGAGATGGGACTCTCTGCAGAACAGCTTGACCTGTCAAAAGTTCCGAGCAAAGAACTGGTCAGCAAACTGATAAGACATCTTGAAAAAAGATACCCTAATGTGTATGATGTACTGGTTGCACAACGGAATAAGGTCCTGGCGAATAATTTAGTCCGGTTGATGCATAAGTATCCAGATGAAAATGTCTTGGCTGTTGTCGGAGCAGGACATGAAGAAGAAATGATAGAGATAATCAAGAAAAGCATGGAAGGCGGAGCAGACGTAGTAAATTAATTTCAATAAGCACCACTAAAACCGCCTAGCGCAGTTCTCGATTTCTTCATTGAATAACCAACCTCGAATTATCCCTCCAGCAAATATTCTAACGGAGCGCGGTATTAGTGGTGCGTCTTTCTTTAAATAGTAAGAATGCCCTCATGCAGGCAGTACTTCCACGCAGCTATGGATTATCTTGTTGATTCATTTATCGAGCTAACTATTTTTGTCGTTTTATATCTTTAAGCGCTGCTAGGTGGAAGTGCTGCAGAGTTGGCTGGAGCGGTATCTGTGCTAATTATTTCTAAGAAACCTTTATAAAGTAAAATCTCGTAGGAATACTGTATGTACAGTTGGCGAAACTTTGTTGACAAATTCAAAAGATACGCGCCACTAGAAGGCTCGGAAAAAAGAGGACTTATCATAACTATACTAATCCTATCTTTCATATTCTCATTCAGAGATTGGGGTGTAACAGCATTCGACGCAGCACTAGGTCTCCAGAATTTCATACTAACATTGCTCATCGTAACAGCTGCGATGACAATACATGAAATAACACACAGAGTCGTCGCACTCTGGCTGGGATACAGGTCACAATACAAAGCATGGATGCTCGGACTTGTCATAGGACTTGTAGTAGCATTTATCTCGAACGGATATTGGCCATTCATCGCACCAGGAGCACTCATAATAACACACATGAAGACGCATCGTTTGGGAAAGTTCTGGTACGATCTCAATTACAAAGACCTGAGCTGGATAGCAATGTCAGGTTCCATAGCGCTGGTACTCGTTGCAATACTCATGAAATCAATGTACCTTGCAACAGGATTAGAATTCTTCCAGAAAGCAGTAAGTATCAACATCTGGATAGCATTGTTTCACATGCTTCCAATACCTCCGGTAAACGGCAGCAGAGTATTCTTCGGAACAAGATTCATATATGTGTTTCTTCTAGGCTGTATGATAGGATGCGCTGCACTACTAGCATTTGTCAGCGGCATAGCTGCATTAATCGGTTCGATATTCATAGGAGCAATACTACTATTCGTATTCTTTGTGTTTGTAGATAAGAGATGGTAGAACTTAATCAGTATAATCAGTAATCATGCCCTGGACAGAATATCTTAAATGGTATCTCTATAAGTTTCATCAGGCTGTCTTTCATCTTTTCTGGTGAAGAACTAGGCAGGTCTACACGACCCTGTCTTTTGCTGGAAAAAAGGGTATCTCCTGTGAACAATGCTTTCTCTTTTTCATACATAAGACAGACGCTTCCACAAGTATGTCCGGGAGTATCTACAACTTTCAAACCGAACAGTTCTAAAGGTAATGGTTTGATATGCACTTTCGCAAGCTTGTCTGCGACGACTGAGTCAAGCACGGTTCCCTGAGGATCATCTCTGAATGACTGTATTTCTGCAGATGATGCGTAAAAGTCTGCATTAGGGAACAGATCAAAGTTTCCGCAATGATCCAGATGAAGATGCGTAAATATGACAACATCAACAGTGTTGAAATCTGTTGCCCTTCCCATAAAATTCTTAAGATGCTCTCTGTCAGTTCTGTTTCCTGTATCTATGATTATCTTTTTATCAGCGTCTATCAGATACACATTACTCTTATCTGAAGGACCTGTGAATTTCCAGATGTGCTCTCCGATCTTACCAAATACTTCACCCATATTTATCACAGGAAGAGCAATAACAATGACCTTTAAATATTATTCCTTTATCCTAAAGCGCATGGTAGTCAAGCTTTTTGGGATTGCAGATCTTCTGTCAGCAGCAGTAGTCATAATGCTGCATTATGATATTTTCATAACATGGCGGATAGGGCTTTTTTTCGTATCGTACCTCCTCATCAAAGGATGGATATTTAGAGAAGATCTTAACAGCATAATGGATATCCTATGTGGTCTTTACATCTTCGTAATGCTTTTTGGTTTTACAACAATAATCAGTTGGGTTGTTGCGATTTATTTGTTCCAGAAAGCATGTTTCTCATTGGCAGGGTAATTCTCTAGTTCACAATCATTGTTTTTTATGCAGTCATCGGGTCTGTTTTTTGCTCCACTCTCCACTGGACAGACGCGGGTGAGGTTTTTAAATGAAGCACGCGTTAATTTCAGTCATTGACAACAGATTTTAATAATCGAGGGACTGAAATGATAGAATCCAAACCAATAGACCCTTGCTGGCATAATTATCCTGGCAAGTATCAGAAAGCTAAAGTTGTTGCGGTAAAACCTAAAAACACGCCGCGGTATAAGATAATGCTCAAAAACATAACTCCAAGATTGTATCAGGAAACGATCCTAGGTACTTGTGTAGATAAGAACTGTCTGGTTGTCTTACCCACAGGACTCGGAAAGACAGTCATTGCCTTGATGTTGGCATCACAGAGATTATCCTGCTTCCCGAACAGTAAAGTATTGTTTCTTGCTCCGACACGACCTCTTGTAGACCAGCACCTTGCTACATTCAAAAAACATTTCGACCTTTCTGAAGATGAACTTGCAGTCTTTACAGGAAACGTGAAACCAGAGAAACGAGCAGAGCTATGGAAAACTGCGAAGGTTGTGTTCAGTACACCACAAGGACTTGAAAATGATGTGATTACTAATCGCGTGGATTTACGTGATGTGAGTCTGATGATATTTGATGAAGCTCATCGAGCGACAGGTGATTATGCCTACACCTTTGTTGCAAAACAGTACAACCGAAAAGCAAAATATCCTCGGATGCTTTCACTGACAGCAAGTCCGGGTAGCGATGCAGAAAAGATAAATGAAGTTTGCGAAAACCTGTATGTCGAAGGAGTCGAGCTGCGCACAGACGATGATCCTGACGTGAAACCATACGTACAGGAAACCTCAGTCACATGGGTAAAAGTCAATTTCCCAGAAGAATTCAAGAAAGTACAACAACACCTCAAAGAATGCTACAAAAGCAAGCTTAGTGAGGTAAAGTCAAACGGTTACCTTTCAGAGTCTCAGATGAACGGAGGAAAGACTTCGATATTAAGATTGCAAGGATTCTTGCATTCTGAAATCGCCAAGGGCGACAAGACTTTCGAGATAATGAGGTCAGTATCTTTACTCGCAGAGGCGATGAAAGCAGAACATGCACTTGAACTTCTCGAGACGCAAGGTATAGCACCACTCGAAACATATTTTCAGAAGATATATTCAGAAGCAAATACTTCCAAAGTCAAAGCAGTACAGAATCTTGCAGCAGATTTCAATTTTAAATCAGCACACATCCTGACAAAAAAACTAATTGAGCAAGGAATAGAACACCCTAAAGTCGCGAAACTTAAAAGTCTCGTCGAGGAAGAGATTTCTACCAAAAAATCTGTAAAGATCATCATATTCAACCAGTTCAGAGACAGCGCACAGAAAATACACGAAATACTTAATGGCATACCGGGTGTTGATGCGCGAATGTTCTTCGGACAGGCAAAAAAGAACGGTACAGGACTATCACAGAAAGAACAGAAAAAGATGCTTGAAGAATTCAAAGCAGGAGACTTCAACTGCCTGGTCGCTACTTCGGTAGCTGAGGAGGGAATTGATATACCTTGTGTGGATCTTGTCGTGTTCTATGAACCAATACCCTCGGGAATACGCACAATACAGCGTCGAGGACGGACTGGTCGCCAGGAGTCTGGTCGTGTGATGGTCTTGATGACTGTCGGAACAAGAGATGAAGGGTACAAATGGAGCGCACACCATAAAGAGAAACGGATGTACCGTGAAATTGAGAAATTGAAGACTAAATTCAATGGTTTCTCTGCACGACAGGAAGAGAAACTCGAGAAGTTCATAGCTCCTGAACATGAGCTGAACATATTTGTAGATTATAGAGAGAAAGCATCCGGAGTCATCAAGGAAATGATTGATATGGGAGCATCAATCAAAATGCAGACGCTTCAAGTGGGGGATTATATGTTGTCACCTCGCGTATGTATAGAATACAAGAAAGTTTCAGACTTTGTGGATTCCATAATTGATGGACGGCTTTTAGATCAGATAAAAAGTTTGAAACACAACTTTGAAAGACCTATGATTATCGTCGAGGGAGGAGAAGACATCTATTCTATGCGAAAAATAGCTCCAAATGCTATCCGAGGAATGCTTGCGACCATCATGGTCAGTTATGGCATACCGATTATACAGACAAAAACAACAAAAGAGACTGCTTCACTCATGGCTG
>CAZXTQ010000013.1:5218-13512 GCA_964643595.1 uncultured Methanosarcinales archaeon | reverse complement strand
GTTGATGGCAGTGATCGCGAAGAGGGAGCAGGATCCTGAAAACAAAGAATTTAACCCACATGGTTCAAAGAAACCTATGTCTACACGGGAATTACAGGAATACATTATTTCAGCACTGCCTGGTGTCGGTCCAACACTTGCAAAACCATTGCTCCGGAAGTTTGGCTCTGTGAAGGGAGTTGTTAATGCGTGCGAGAATGATCTTTGTACTGTCGATAAGATTGGCGAGAAAAGAGCAAAAGACATGCAAAAATTGTTGACAGAAGAATATGATAAAGACTGAGATCAGATTTTTTTAGCGCATCTTTCTCAATCTTCTGATACGTTCTTTCATAGGTGGGTGTGTGCTGAAAAGCGCGAAAAGACCATGCGAATTGAAAGGGTTTGCGATAAATAAATTTGATGTAGTGTTATTGCCGAACTTAAGAGGATTACGGCTTATTCCATGATCGAGTTTCTCTAAAGCGTTTGCGAGAGCGAGTGGATTATGTATTGTCTTAGCACCTGTCTCGTCAGCAAGATACTCTCGTGACCTCGAGATTGCTAGCTGAATTATCAGAGCTATGATTGGAGCCAGGATTGCAAGAACTAACCAACCTATAATACCTCCATTATCGCCATCCCTGTTACCAAAACCGCCGAATATTGCTGCCCACCTCGCCATCATAGCAACGTAGGAAATTGTACCTGCAATAGTCGCAGTTATTGTCTGTATCAGTATATCCCTATTCTTTATGTGTGCAACCTCATGCGCAATAACTCCTTTGAGCTCGTCGTTGGTTAGTAATCGCATTATTCCATGAGTGCAAGCTACAACAGCATTCTTAGGGTTTCTTCCTGTTGCGAACGCGTTCGGACTTTCACTTGGAACTATGTAAACCTTAGGCATAGGAATTTTAGCAAGATGAGCAACTTCCCTCACTGTCTTGTACAGCTCAGGATAATCTTTTTCCTTAACTTCTTTAGCCTTGTACATGAACAAGACAATCTTGTGCGAAAAGAAGTAAGAAACACCATTCATGATAAGCACGATGATAAAAGCTATCGTGAGACCCTGGGCTCCTCCGACAAGAACTCCAACGCCGAGCAGAACAGCAGTTAGCGCGAGCAAGAGTACAAGAGTCTTGAGTTGGTTAGATATGGCAGACATAGGTCATTCCCCTAATCAGGTGTTGTCGAAGTTGTTTATAAGGTTTATCTATCATAAATGCTTAAAATACGTGTCAATACCCTCGATATGACTTAGGTTAGATTTCTTGAATAGGAATTCTCTGAAGTAATGATCGACCTGGACGCCTACCCGTGTGAGATTAGTCTTGAGGGATGCATAGAGTTTCTTACCTTCAATGTCGCGGTCTGTCAGGATGATTGCGTGCTTATGGTCTTGTTCTGCGAGTTTTTCAGCAATCGCGTACGCTGCTTTGCTTAGACGTTGAATTCTTGTGCTAGGGATGCCAAGTTTCTGCAGCGCTTTAACATCTTTGAAACCTTCGACTATAATTATTCTGTCTGATTCTTTCAGTTTCTCGAGCCAGTCAAGCATTTCTTCTCGGTTGTCCATTTTAATTTCCGCGTCTGCACCACTACTGCAGCGCTCCGTTCATTATTTTTCTATATCGTTTAATCGTGGGTTGGTTACTTGCTATTTTTATTATATGACTGCGCTAGGCGGCAGTAGTGGTTCTGTGAGTTGTTGTTTATTACTCTTAAACCTTTTAAACACTAAATCAGCACGTTTTAAATAGATTTCTGAATTATCTGTATGTATGATTGGAAGGATAGATCCTATAATGCTGAGCAAAGTGCTGATGCACTACAAACGTCTTGAAGTCCAGAACGGAATAGTCGAAGCTGCACAGAACAAAGAAGCTGTCGGCAGTTATGGAGGTAAGGGATATGGCAGACGTCCTGATGTTTTGGTTTATCCGAACGACGTGTTAGAGCAGGTCAAGAACGGCGTGACATCATTCCATGTATCGGAGGAACTCTGGTCAAATCCCCAACGTATCAGCGTCGACATGAAGAAAAACGAGTATGATGATTTACGTATGGGTTGGGATCTAGTATTGGATATCGACTGCCCGCAATGGGAATTTGCAAAAATCGTAACATGGCTATTCGTCCAATCATTACGTGACCATGGAATCACCGCTATCACGACAAAGTTCTCCGGCAACAAAGGATTCCACATAGGTGTCCCGTTCGAAGCATTCCCTGATAGTGTACACGGACAGGAGACAAAGAATATGTTTCCTGAAGGACCCCGAAAGATCGCAATGTACTTATTGGACTATATCGGACGGAAATACGTAACCGTCTCTGACAATAAAGTCACTTTCGGCAAAGATTTTGTGTATACCCTGAAAGAATTACAGGACAAGACAGACAAGACCGAAAGCGAACTCATGAAGACATTCTGTTCAACTTGCGGAAAGAAAAGTGCGGGTGAAAGCTCGCGAAAGATACAGTTCATATGCGCACAGTGTGGCACTACTCTCGACGGAGAAGAGAAAGACCAATACAAACAATGCCCAAAATGCAACATAATAATGGAAAAGAGCGTGACAGAGCATACGAAAAAGTGCTGTGCCAATCCAAATATCGTCACTGAGTTTAACCCTCTTTCAATCGTCGAGGTAGATACAGTACTCATCGCTCCAAGACATCTCTATCGCGCACCATATTCATATCACGAGAAATCAGGAAAAGTATCTGTGCCCATAGATCCGGACACCCTGATGGACTTCGAAAAAGAACAGGCAGAACCTGCAAACGTAGTTGTCGGCCAACGAGTGTTCCTTGATCGAGAAGGGGTGGCGCGAGGTCAGGCAACCAAACTCCTTGTAGAAGCATTCGACTTTTCAGCCAGAAAAGAACAGCGCATGAAAGAACTTGAATATATAGATAAGATAGACCGGTCTGAGCGGAAACAAGGATATGAAGATGTGCAATCAGCTATACCTGAACAATTCTTTCCACCATGCATACAGGCAATATCCCTTGGAATGAAAGACGGCAAGAAAAGAGCAGTATTCATGCTGAACAACTTCTTGACATCAGTAGGATGGGAATATGATGATATAGAAGAATGGTTCAAGAAATGGAACCAGAAAAACCCAGAACCCTTACGCGACCAATACTTCTTAGGTCAGATCAGGTACGCAAAACAGCACAAGAAAAAGGTGTTGCCTCCTAATTGCGATAATGTCGGGTATTACAAGGCTTTCGGAGTATGCAATCCAGATCCTTTCTGCAAATACGTAAAGAATCCTGCAAACTATGCAATCAAAAAAGCAAGGTATGCACAGAATAATAATAAGAATGCTAATAAGACTACTAATAAGAATACTAAGAACGGCGGCAAGAAGATTACTAAGGAAAGTACTAAGGACAAAAAGAATGGTAAAAATGGTAAAAAAGCAGCTCCAGCGCCTGTAGGCGGGTCCGATAGCACATCAGAGGCAACTACTAATCAACAATAACAATCTTTATAAGTCCCCGAAATTCTGGTGTGTTAGTTCGGAATAAGCGTTTAAACGAGTCATTGGATGTTTAAATGCGAGATAGGAAAAAACGAGCCTGAAAAGACGCTTTTTCAGTACGAGTTTTGGATAAATAAGCTCTGATTCTCGGAAAAGCCTCAAAAATAGGTTCCTAAAAACCAAATAAGCCTAAAACGCTTGAAATGGAAAATCAAGGAATTTTCAGGCTAGATGTACCTATTCAAACATCGATTCAAACACAAATCAAATAACAACAATAACTGAAAATAACCAATAACCGGAAAACAACCTAAAAATAAAAAATAACCTAACAATCAAAGGTCAACAATGCCAAAAGCACACAACCCAAGACACGGAAGCATGCAGTTCTGGCCTAGAGTCAGAGCTAAAAGGATATATCCGCGTGTCAAAGGATTCACAGATGCCAAAGAAGCAAAACTTCAAGGCTTTGCAGGATACAAAGTAGGCATGACACATATCGTAATCACAGATGGCCGCAAGAACTCAATCACAAAAGGCGAAGATATAACTGTGCCTGTGACTGTGGTCGAGTGCCCGCCAATGAGAGTTGCCGGAGTCAGGATATACAAAAAACAATACCGTACTCTTCAACCAGCAGGCGAGGTTCTTGCAAAAACAGATAAGGAAATAGCCAGAAAAATCAATGTACCAAAAAAAGAGATGAAAATCGATTCTATAACAACCGATTCTTTTGATGATCTTAGAATACTAGTTCAGACACAACCAAAGATGACTGCAATAGGCAAGAAAAAGCCAGAATTATTCGAAGTCAACATCGGTGGAAGCAAAGAAGATAAACTAAACTTCGCAAAAGAAAACTTCGGAAAAGAGCTCAGCGTCAAAGACATATTCTCAGAAGGACAACTAGTTGATATACATGCAGTGACCACTGGAAAAGGATTCCAAGGCCCTGTCAAAAGATTCGGCATAAAAGTCAGGTTCCATAAATCAGAGAAGATCACAAGAGGACCAGGCTCACTAGGTGACTGGAAACACAAGTCAACCTGGCGAGTAGCACATGCAGGTCAGATGGGCTTCCACACAAGAAAAGAATACAACAAACAGATAATGATGATAGGTGACGAACCCGAAAAGGTAAATCCTGATGGCGGATTTATCAGATACGGAAACGTAAAGAATACATTTATACTCCTTAAAGGAAGCATACTAGGACCATCAAAGCGAGTCATCAAGTTCGAGTTTGCATCAAGACCGGATAAGCTTGTTGAGCAGGCACCTCAGACAGTGCAGCACATAAGCACAATATCCAGACAGAGAAAATAATCAACTTAACCAACTAAAAAATAAAAGATAATCAAGATCAATACAAAATGAAACTAAAAATACTCGACGCAACAAACACTGAAAAAGGAAGCAAAGAGCTTCCAGCAGTATTCAGTGAGGAGATTAGGCCAGACCTAATCAAAAGAGCAGTCGAGTCATTACAGGCAAATACAAGACAGCCATATGGAGCAGACCCTCGTGCAGGAAAGAAGTGCAGTGCAGAACTCTCTAGGCGAAGGCGTAAGTATCGTGGAAGCTATGGTCATGGAATATCACGAGTCCCAAGGAAGATACTTTCTAGAAACGGAACAAGATTCAATTGGACAGGTGCATTTGCACCAGGAACTGTCGGTGGTAGACGAGCACACGCTCCAAAAGCCAGCAAGATATGGGCAAAGAAACTTAACATCAAAGAAAGGCGGAAAGCAATCAGAAGCGCAATCGCAGCAACAGTAATACCTGAGACAGTAAAAGAAAGAGGACATTCAGCACCTGACAATTACCCCTTCATAATCAACAATGATTTCGAGACTTTCACAAAGACAAAACAAGTCGTAGACGCATTATCTAAACTCGGGTTCGGTGCTGAGATGGAAAGATCATCTGAAGTCACAATCAGAGCAGGTAAGTCAAGGCTGCGCGGAAGAAAGTACAGGAAAAGGAAAGGACCCTTGTTTGTAGTCGGAAATGATTGCCCACTACTAAGATCAGCATCAAATGTTGCAGGCGTTGACGCAGTAATAGTAGACGCATTAAATGCAGAGCTTCTAGCACCAGGAACATACCCTGGAAGACTTACACTATTCACAGAATCAGCGATAGAAAGGCTGGACAAAGAACAGCTCTTCCACGACAAGACAAAAACACTCAAGACACAAGAAGAGAAAGCAAAGACCAAAGAAGCCAACAAAAAAGGCAAGAAGACAGTCAATGCAAAGAAGAGCCTCAAGAGCACTAAGAAGATTGTAAATAAGATAAAGAATAGCGTAAAGAAATAGATAGAAAATGGAAATATCCAAAGTAATCAAATACCCATTATCGACGGAAAAGTCGATAAGATTGATGGAATCCGAGAACAAACTCATATTCGTAGTAGATATGCAAGCAAAGAAACCTGAGATAAAAGAAGCGATAGAAAAGACATTCAAAGTCAAGGTAGTTAAAGTTAACACACTAGTCACACCAAAAGGCCAGAAAAGAGCATACGTAAGACTATCACCTGAAACACCAGCACTCGATATCGCTACTGACTTAGGATTGATGTAAATAGATAATAGTTAAAATGGGAAAACGACTGATACAACAAGCTCGAGGAAAAGGCGGTCCAACATACAGGTCGCCAAGCTTCAGGTACAAGGGCAAAGCTTGTCACAACAAGCACACACCTGAACTAGTTGAAGGAACAGTCATGGACCTTATTCACTGCCAAGGACACTCAGCACCACTTGCACAGGTCAAGTTCAATAACGGAGACGTCTGTCTGATCATAGCATCAGAAGGACTTCAGGTAGGACAGAAAGTACAGAGCGGACCAGCAGCAGATTCAAAATCAGGAAATGTAACTGCCCTTCGCGACATACCAGAAGGCGCAGCAGTATATAATATTGAATTAGTACCTGGAGATGGCGGAAAGTTTGTCAGGTCAAGTGGTACATCAGCAAAAGTTATCGGACGATTCAAAGACAGCGTAATAGTACAGCTTCCATCAAAGAAAAGAAAATCCTTCAACCCAAAATGTCGAGCATCAATAGGTGTAGTGGCTGGCGGAGGAAGAACAGACAAACCAATACTCAAAGCAGGAGTCAAGTTCTATAAGATGAAAGCAAAGAACAAACTCTGGCCAAGCGTAAGCGGATCCGCAATGAATGCAGTAGACCACCCATTCGGAAACGCACGAACATCAAGAAAATCAAAATCCAAACCAGTATCAAGAACCGCTCCACCCGGAAGGAAAGTCGGAGCTATTGCAGCAAGAAAGACCGGACGAAAGAAACGAGTGGTCGTGAGATAATCATAAGGTAACAAAATGGCAAAAAAGGAATTTTTATACCGTGGAAAAAGCCTCGAAGAACTTCAGGCAATGGGACTCAAAGAGCTTATAGAACTCTTCCCAGCACAGGCAAGAAGGAAGATCAAACGAGGCTTTACAGATCAGGAAAAAATATTTCTCCGTAATCTGAGAAAAGGCAGTAAACCCGTTAAGACACACTGCAGAACAATGATTATACTACCTGAGATGGTAAACAAGACAGTAAAGATACACAACGGAAAATCATTCGAAGAGCTTCTCATCCAGCCAGAGATGCTCGGTCATTATCTTGGAGAGTTCTCCCAGACAAGAAAGAGAGTCGCGCATAGTTCACCAGGAGTAGGTGCAACAAGATCATCATCAAATGTATCAGTCAAGTAAATGAAAATAATATAACAAAAGATAGGATAACAACAAAATGTCAAAACAAGACTACGCATTCCAGACGTTCGACAAAGAACTCATGGCAAGAGCAAACGGCAGAGATATGGCCATAAGTACTAAGGTAGCCATAGAAATCTGCAATTATCTCCGAAAGAGAAAGTTAGTTCAGGCTAAGATGCTCCTTCAAGGTGTAGTCGAGAAAAAACAGGCAATACCCTACAAAAGATTCACTGACGGTGTCGGTCACAGATCAGGAAAACTAGCATCAGGCAGATATCCTATCAAAGCTAGCAGAGCAATACTTAAACTGCTTGAATCTGCAGAGGCAAACGCACAGACAAAAGGACTCAACACAGCAGATCTTGAGATAGTCCATATGTGTGCAAACAAGGCACACAGCCCTGTCCATTATGGAAGACACAGTGGAAGAGAATTCAAGAGAACGCACGTTGAAGTAGTCCTTCAAGAGACAACAAAGAAAGAAGACAGCAAAGCAGAAAAGAAAATACCTGAAGTACCTGCAAAGAAAACAGAAGCAACAGCTGAAGTCAAGATAGAAACAAAGACAGAATCGCCTGCACCAAAATCTGTGCAAAAGAAAGAAGAACCAAAAGAAGAACCAAAAGAACAAGAGCTGCCAAAAGCTGATGCTGAAAATCAGCCAAAAGCTGATGCTGAAAATCAGCCAAAAGCTGAGGTACCAGAAAACCCCGAGGACAAAAAATGATTGAAAGACAAATCGTCGCATCAAACCTGAAAGAACTTGAGATACAAGAGTACATAACAGAGTCACTCAAGAACCTCGGTCACAGCCATATAAAACTGCAGAAGACACCTCTAGGAGAGAAAATTATAATCCACGCATCAAGACCAGGACTCATCGTCGGAAGGAAAGGTGCAAACATAAAGAAACTCACAGAAGACCTCAAAATAAAATTCAAGCTCGAGAATCCACAAATAGAGATCAACGAGGTAGAAGTTCCAGATCTTGACGCCCAGATAGTTGCAGAGAGGATTGCAGGAAGCCTTGAGAGATTTGGTACACAAAGATTCAAAGGCATTGGTCATAGAGT
>CAZXTQ010000013.1:0-5208 GCA_964643595.1 uncultured Methanosarcinales archaeon | reverse complement strand
TTATGGGTGATGTCATAAACGCAGGAGCACTCGGAATAGAGATCCTTGTAACAGGAAAAATCCCCAGCTCAAGATCAAAGAGATGGAGATTCTATCAAGGTTACCTGAAGAAATGCGGCGACATAGCAATAGTCGGTGTAAGGAAAGCATATGCTATAGCAAACCTCAAGACAGGAGCAGTCGGTATACAGGTAAGGATAATGCCGCCAGACATAAAGCTTCCTGATACAGTCACAATCATAGAAGAATCTTCAGCAGTCGTCGAAGAGATGAAAAATGACGTAAAGAAGAAAGACAATAAAAAAGAGACCAAGAAAGACAATAAAAAAGACAATAAGAAAGACGACAAAAAAGAAGATAAAAAAAAGGCAACTGTAAAGACTACAGAACCTAAACCTGCAGATAAGAAAGAAACACCTGCACCAAAAGAAGAGCCAAAACCTGCTCCTGCAGAAGTACCTAAAGAAGTACCTAAAGAAGAGAAAAAAGAAGAAGCTTCAGCAGTACCACCAGAAGAAAAGAAAGAAGAACCTGCTGCTGATAAGGAATAAAAACTAAAATGAAAGATATAGATCCTACAAAGATGAGTAAAGAAGAGTTGCACGCCAAGATACTTGAGCTACGCAAGGAACTCATCAAACTTAATGCTCAAACAGCAACGGGGACAACACCAAAGAACCCGATGCAGATTAGAACAAACAAAAAATATATCGCAAGAATAATGACTGCGATACACACCATGGAGAAAAACAAATGAGCGAGATATGCTCTACTTGCGGACTACCAAAAGAACTTTGCGTTTGTGAAACAATCGCAAAGGAAAACCAGCTTATCGAAGTTTTCATCGAAAAACGAAAATTCGGAAAGCAATACACTATTGTCACTGGTATCGATACCAAAGAGATTGATATTGAACAGCTTGTCAAGAAGTTGAAGAACAAGCTTGCGTGTGGCGGAACGGCAAAAGACGGAAAGATAGAACTTCAGGGAAATCACAAACAGAAAGTTAAGGCTGCTCTGATACAGACCGGTTTTGCACCAGAAACAATCGTAGTCAAATAAAAACGAAAAACATGCAAAAGAAACCCAAGCCAACACGGATACAATTGATTGGCCAAAATATAGAAGTGGTCGAGTCTGACAACAACCAATTGATTGGTGTCTGTGGAAATGTGCTTGATGAGACAAAAAACACAATAATGATCAAGACCCCAAAAGGGACAAAGACCCTGGTCAAAGACCAGATAACAATAAGGACAAACAACAAGACACTTGATGGAAAAAAACTATCGGGGCGAATCGAAGTCCGGATAAAACAATAAAAAATAACAAACAAAAACGAATGACAATCAAAATCAACCAATGGTGAACCAAATGACAAGAACAAGAAGCACAGGTTTCAGCATCGAAGCACCTAAAGAGACCTGTACTGACAAGAACTGTCCATTCCACGGCACACTGAAATCACGTGGAAAACACTTCACAGGCAAAGTAGTATCAGACAAGATGCAGCGATCAGTCAAAGTAGAATGGACTGGTGCAAGATACATCCCAAAATATGAAAGATACAAGAAAACCAAGACAGCAGTCATAGCACACAATCCACAATGCATCAACGCTGTTGAAGGTGATATGGTTAAGATAGCTGAGTGCAGGCCACTCGGAAAAACTAAGAATTTTGTAGTCCTAAAAGTCCTTGGAAAGGCAGACAAACACGAGATGGAAAAACAGTCCCTTGAAGAAGGCAAGCACAAACAGAAGAAAAAAGAACAGGAAAACTTAGAGAAGGAATCTAAAGAATCAAAATCAAAAGATTCAGATGAATAAGAAATAAGGATAAATAAGGAGACCACAAGATGAAAGCACACAAAGCCAAAGTCACAAGAGCACTCCAGATAGGGACAATTCTTCCTACATGTGACAACAGCGGTGCAAGTATACTTAAGATAGTTTCCATCAAGAAGATAAAGACCACAAAATCAAGGGTACCATCCTGCGGTGTCGGAGATCTCGTACTGGCAGCAGTCAAGAAAGGAAAACCTGAGATGAGAAAACAAGTCGTATTTGCAGTTATAGTAAGACAGAAAAGAGAATACAGAAGACCTGACGGAAGAAGAGTCAGGTTTGAAGACAACGCAGCAGTTGTTCTAAAGGACGATAAAGGAAATCCGAAAGGAACAATCTTTAAGGGACCAATAGCAAAAGAAGCAGCAGCAAGATGGCCTGGCGTATCAAAGGTCGCAAGCATCATATTATAATCACATAAAGATTAATAACATCATAATATCATAATAACATGAATATATGAATCAGAAGACAGGTGTAAAATGAACAAAGAATTTTCAACAAAGTGGAAGTCAAGCAAGAGACCTGGAAAGCAGCGCAAGTACAGGAAGAATGCTCCTCTTCACATAAAGAGAAAGTTCCTATCAACACACCTTTCAAAAGAACTCATAAAGAAACACGGTAAGAGAAACATACCTGTAGTGACAGGTGACAAGGTAAAAGTAGTACGAGGACAGTACAAAGGCCGTGAAAACAAGGTTGAAAGAGTTGATGTGAAGACAACCCGAGTATATGTTACAGGTATAGAAAGACCAAAGAAAGATGGATCCAAATCACTCGTGCCAGTAAGACCTTCAAGCATCATAATAACAGAACTCAACTTAGCTGACAAGAAAAGAAAAGCGTCACTAGAGAAAAAGGCGACAGTGAAGACAACAAAGCAAACCGAAGCACCTGCAACAAAGAAAATCGTAGACACTCCAGCTGTCAAAGAGGACAAATAAAATGGTCAAAAATCACCTAAAAACAATCACGGCACCAAAGACCTGGATTATAAAGAGAAAGAATCAGACATTTGTAACAAGACCTGCACCAGGCCCGCATAAGCTTGAATATTGTATGTCCTTATCACTAGTTTTAAGAGAGCTTATCAAGTTTGCACAGACATCCAAAGAAGCAAAACAGATTATAAAGACAAAAGATGTATTCGTCGACAAACGCAAAAGGAGCAATGAACGTTTTGGCATAGGCTTCATGGATGTAATAGAATTTCCACAGATAGAAGACCAGTATAGGATACTGCTCGACAACAAAGGAAGACTGAACGCAGTAAAAGCAACAATCAAAGAATCTGGTTTCAAGCTTTCAAGGATACAGTCAAAAACAAAGATATCTGGCGGAAAGACACAGTTGAACATGAGTGACGGAAGAAACCTGATAGTAGACAAGGATGCCTACAAGACAGGAGACTCATTACAGCTAACACTTCCAGATCAGAAGATTACAGAACATTTCAAACTCGAGAAAGGCGCACAGGTAATGCTTGTCGGAGGAAAACATTCAGGTAAGATAGCAACACTCGAAGAGATGAACAATAACATGATACTAATCAAGGCAGGAAGCCAAAAACTAGAGGCACTAAAAAAACACGCATTTGTCATAGGAAAAGACAAACCAGTATTCGATAGCCTCAAACAACTGACAAAATAAAATGAACCAGATGAAGGAAATCAAAGTCGCGAAGCTCACGCTCAATATAGGAGCAGGAAAGAGCACGGATAAGCTAGAGAAAGGAATCAAGCTACTCGAGATGCTTACAGGCATGAAGCCAGTCAAGACAATTACCAAGAAAAGGATAGCTGGCTGGGGACTAAGACCCGGTCTTCCTATCGGATGCAAAGTTACTGTCAGAGGTTCAAGAACTACAGAACTTCTTAAGCAGCTAGTTGGAGCATTAGACAACCAGCTGACTGAGAAACAGTTCGACAACGAAGGCAACATATCATTCGGCATAAAGGAATACATAGAAATACCAGGCATAGACTACGATCCAGCAATAGGAGTCCTTGGATTACAGGTCTGCGCTACACTTGAAAGAGCAGGATTCAGGATTAAGAAAAGAAGGCTACTCAAGAAGAAAGTCAATCCAAAACACAGAGTAAAGAAAGAAGAAGCAATCGAATTCATGAAGCAGAACTTCGCTATCAAATTTGGGGAGGACGATTAAATGACTAGTTCAGATCACAAGAAGATGCTTGCACAGCTAACGGTAAAGCCTGCAAAACACCAAAAATTCGTAAAGCATAACGTTCCGAAAGACAGGAGCTGCGGAGTACACACAAAACTTTGCAAAAGGTGTGGCACTTATCACGGACACATAAGCAAGTATGGCCTCAACCTCTGCAGACGATGCTTCAGAGAAGTCGCAATAAAGATGGGCTTCAAAAAATTCAGCTAAAACGGTGCAAAAATGTCAATGAACGATCCATTATCAAACGCGATGTCAAAGATACTTAATCAAGAGACCGTCGGAAAGAAAGAATGTACTATCAAACCTATATCAACTACAATGAAAACAGTGTTTGACATACTTAATGAAGAAGGATACCTTGGTAAATATGAAATAGTTGATGACGGTAGAGGAAATTACCTGAAGCTCAACTTAATCGGAAACATAAACAAATGCGGGTCAATCAAACCAAGATTCGCAGTCACGCTAAACACATACGAGAAATTCGAGAAGAGATTCCTGCCTGCAAAAGGATTCGGAGTCCTTGTCGTATCCACATCACAAGGCCTTATGACACACGAAAAGGCAAAAGAAAAAAAGATCGGCGGAAAACTCGTCGCATACTGCTACTAAAATGAGAATGCCCGAACTTACACACGAAATAGAAATGCCAGAAGGCGTAACCGTCCAGACAGAAGGGACTACATTAAAGGTGAAAGGTCCTAAAGGAGAACTGGAACGTAAGTTCAGGTCACCTAAATTCAAATTTTTTGTCGAAGGAAATTTACTCAAGATCACAGCAAATAATGCTACAAAAAGGGAAAAGACAATGGGTGGAACACTCAAGGCTCATATCAAGAACATGATTAAAGGAGTCACAGAAGGCCACATATACAAACTCAAGATATGCTCAGGTCACTTCCCTATGAACGTAAGTGTGAATGGAAACAAATTCGTAGTAAAGAACTTCCTGGGAGAAAAGGTGCCAAGGACATTCACCATACAAGAAGGCGCCAAAGTTAAGATTGAAGATACCCTGGTCACTGTAGAAGGCATCGATAAAGAGATAGCCGGACAGGTAGCAGCAGACATAGAACAGCTCTGCAGGATAACCAACAGGGACATACGGATATTCCAGGACGGAATATATATACTTGAAAAATCTGGAAAGAGTGTCCAGTAATCATAAACGC
>CAZXTQ010000012.1:17963-22231 GCA_964643595.1 uncultured Methanosarcinales archaeon | reverse complement strand
AGTACCTAACAAGACCAAACCTAAAGATGCTTCGGAAAGATAAGCAAGAAAATAAACAGTAAGAAGATAAATCAATATAGGTATGGCTTTCACAAACCTATCTCTACTCACCTCTTTCAACATAAGAGTCATTTATGAATATTGGTATTTAAAGGTAGCGGTAAGAACTGTTAATATGAAATCATATTGAGTGTAATAAATATGGATACTGCACCGCGACTATATATGTTCTACACCAACTTATGATACTAAATTTATGACAACAAATCTGCCACGTTTTTTGTGCTTTCGCTGTGCTGCAGTATTATCTTTATTATCGCTGTGAGTGGCACTGCCAAAAACATCCCCCACAAACCCCATATCCAATACCATATGAAAAGACTTAGTAGTATAACCACTGGTGATAGCTTCATTTTTTCTCCTGCTATTTTTGGCTCAAATATGTTTCCAAAAAGTATTTGTGTTGCTATCAAAAGTATTGCCAGCACTAAAAGACTTAGCCCTTCACCACCTGAAATGCTGTATGAAGTTATTGCTATTCCTGTAGCAAACATCGAACCTATGTTAGGTATGTAATTTAGTATAAATATCAGCACAGCCAGTATTACGATAAAATCTGAATTGAAAATGTATAATATGCTTGCACTTACTATTGCTGTTGCCGCGCTCATAATCGTCTTAACAAACAAATAATTTTTAATTGATTTTTCAGTCTCAAGTATCGCTTTGTTAAGCTTTTTTTTCTTTTTCCCTGTCAGACGCGAACCTAACCTTTTAATGAATAATTTATATGATGGCACCAGAAATATCGTGAAAAGAATTGCAAGACTTGTTATGCCGAACATGTCCTTAAACACAGATATTGTCATTTTCACATACTTAATCACCTGACTTGTATCTATGATCTGTTCCAGTTTAAGACCTTCACCAGGAACCAGTTGGTTAACATATGTTATTGACTTCACAAGATTTTGTTCATATTCGGGCAGATGCCTGTTTATCTCAGACACTTCCGAACTTACCATCATAGTAAATATATAGATGAATACAACAGCACCTAATATTACTGCAAATATTGAAATCCCTGCAACTAATTGTTTTTTTCTACCAAGCTGTATTATTGGTATAAGCAGCATCGTAAAAAATATTGCTATTGTGAAAGGCAAAAGAAATGATTTTAGAGTCTTTAAAACTAGAACCAGTAAAACTATTGCGATGAATATTATCGCCTTATCTGCCACATCTTTTCCCATCCAGTTACATAACACACAAAGTCTTATTAAACTTTATGCCTTTAGGGTGCGTAATAAGTCATCTAGATGGTGAATACGACAATTCCACCGGCGTATTCACCAGCGGTGTTGATGCCTGGTGGAATTGTGGAGTCAACAACCACCATATAGTGCGGGTATAATTGACTGGTGGTTCTTGACTATATGCCGCGCTCCGTCTGAATAACAAAAATGTTTCAATTAACCGATATATTCATCCTATCCCTACACTAAAGTGTAGGGTATTACGGACTCATGAATTAGTTGAAACATTTTTGGAATAGAAAATTTAAGCGATTATGTTTTTCTCACCATATTAAAATAAGGAGCATTCAGGCTTAATTTTCTATAATTCATAGAGTTCTAAATCGTGCGATTGTGAAATCTGAATAAATTATCCAAACACTGCGCTAGGCGGCACATATTCACTTTATGCGGCGGACTTATTACATACCATCTTTTCAATATGCAGAGGATTTCATAATACCCCAAAAAAAAACATTTATAAACATAAATGTCATTGGCGTAATAAAAGAGGTGGGTAAGTATTCGAGACGTGAAGATACAGAGTGAATTCGATGAGATTATACAGAGTATAATACCCATAGCTCTTGTATTGCTCTTGACAGCGAGCATCGCTGAACTGTTCTATGACGTATCCAAGTATTATCTCCTCATAGATTTCTTTGATATATTTGTCATTTCAGTATTCGCAGTAGACCTATATTATAGATGGAAAGAAACACCGCAGTTCTGGCCGTATCTAAAACGGCACTGGCTCGACATCATAGCAACAATACCGTTCAACATAATATTTATAGGACTAGAAGGACTTGAATTCCTAAGAGCGCTACGAGGCGCCCGTATCGTAGCAAGATACAGCCGAATTTTACGACTAGCAAAATACAGCCGAATTTTACGATTAACAAGGTTTGTAGCAAGAACACCAAGGTTCCTACACCTCAGGCACCACCCCAAAAAAACAGAGATACGCAAAGTCCAACCTCATGAGAAAGAGATGAAAGGAGTGCTCTCTTTCAAAGTAATCCTTCTTGTCACGATCAACTCAATAATGGGAACAGGAATATGGTTTCTCACAGCAGCAGGCGCAAAGCACGCAGGCCCTGCATCACTAATTGCATGGGGAATACTATCTCTTGTCGCAGTCTATATCGCAATGTGCTTCTCAGAACTGACAGCCATGTTCCCAAAAGCAGGCGGAGTATATGAGTTTGCAAAACAATCATACGGAAGATTCTGGTCATTTGTGATCGGATGGACAACTTCAATCGCTGGCTCTGTTACGATAGCAATGCTCCTGCTCGGAGCACTACAGTACATGATACCAATGAAGTACGGAAGCTGGTACATACCCATCGCAATCGTCCTCATAATACTGTTCAACTACATAGCATACAGAGGGATGCAGACAAGCACATACATGCTCGTCGGATTCGCAATCGTAACACTGGTCACGATAATATCAATAATAATACCAGGATTCTTCACATTCGATATCGCAAACCTAACTCCATTCTTCGCATTCCCTGCAATAAACATACTGCTCGCAATATTCTTCATAGCAGAAACATTCTTCGGATGGGAAAGCGCGATCTTCCTTGCAGCAGAGACAAAGAACCCTAAGAAAATAATGCCAAAAGCACTGATATTCGGCACGATGGCAATCGCATTCTTTGCACTTCTGTTGACCTTGACCGCTATGGGAACAATACCCTGGCAGGAATACGGACAGTCAATCGCTCCACTCCGCGACCTCGGCACAGTGTATTTCGGAGGAATCGGAACAGTACTATTCACAATATTAGTCTCTACATCCATAATCGGCGCTGTCGCTAGCTGGATAGTCACAGCACCACGCCTTTTGATGGCACTGGCAGAAGATAAACTATTCTTTGTACACTTCGCAAAAATCCACCCAAAACACAAAAGCCCTTACGTATCGATCACATTCCAAGTCATCGTGTTGTCAGTGCTTGTGTATATAGGTTCAGGATCATATGAAACACTGTTACACCTATTGATACCATTGATCCTTTTGCTGTACTCAGCAGTGCTGATGAGCGTCGTGATACTCAGGTACAAGAAACCTGATATGGTCCGCCCATTCAAAGTTCCTTTGGGAAAGTTCGGACCATTCCTCACAGTAGCATTCATGGCATTCCTCATGTATATGTACCTAAAAGAAACACATGGAGCCATTGAGTTGATCAAAATATCTCTTTCATTGATTGTGTTTGGAATACCAGCATACTTTGCAATAGAAATATTCTACGAACAGAAATACGTAAACATGCGAAGAAACTTTTTTGCGTATATGCAACACAACTACCACAAGATACCCCTTCCAAGAATTACATTCAACAGAATACACAAATACATCGGAGAGACTGACAAGAATACCACCATCATCGACTATGATTGTGGAGTTGGAGGATTCACCCGCAGCCTGATACGCAAAGGAATTCAGTTCAAAAAAGTATATGCCGTTGACAAAGCACACCATCAGGTAAATATATTCAAGAAAACACTACCTGAAAAATTCAGGCGAAAAGTAATCATTTACGAAAGGAATTCTTGGAGACTGCCAAGAAAGATAAGTAAAGTCGATGTGTTCGTATCGTTCGATTCATTAGGATACATGGATGACATACCTGCATTCCTCAAACATATGAAAGACGCACTAAACAAGAAAGGGAAGTTTTGCTTCTACATAAAAAATACATTCATCAACATGACACCAAACGCATTGCTTGTTGAAGACAAACAAAAGATACTCAAAATGTTTGCCGACCAGAAACTTAACGCAGAATACTCACACAAGAAAAAGATGTTCTCAGAAGAAGTGTTTATCTACGGTACAAAGAGATGAAAAACTGGCTTTTACGCGTACTCGAACGAACTGAAATAGTGCTTGCAGTAGCGATACTACTCCCGCTTCTGATTTCAATAGACGTTTCAGGACTGAAAATCATCATA
>CAZXTQ010000012.1:0-17953 GCA_964643595.1 uncultured Methanosarcinales archaeon | reverse complement strand
AGGACTTGGCATAGTCATGTACTTCTCACTAAGACCATTCCTAGGAAGCAGATTCCACATCAAGAACGGTAAGATAACCTTGATGATGCCAGTCATAATAAGCTACGCACTCCTGTCCTTGGCATACGTAGTCCTTGCATACATCTTCTTTGGAACTGCCCACGACTTCTTCATAGGCTACGTTCTGATAGCAATAACACCTCCAGCAGTCTCAATAATACCATTCTGCTACATGTCAAGATGCGATCCTGAAACAGCAGACATACCAGTATTTGTCTCGTTTCTCCTCTCAATATTCATAATACCCGCAGTGCTTTTCTCACTCTACGGAAAGACAATCGATGTCCAGGCACTCTTCAGAATACTCACAATAGTCATGCTGATACCCGCATTCCTCGCATACAAGACACACAAATCCAAGAGCAGACTCTTCAACTACAGCAAAGCAGCCATCAATATCTCCCTCGCAGCAGTTATCTTCATCAGCATGTCACTCAACAGAACAGTATTCCTGGACTTTAACAACAAAGACATAATATATGTTTACATCATAAACGCTCTGGTAATATTCGGGCTAGGCCTTCTTGTCTATGCAGCATCAAAAAAACTATTTCCTGAAGACGCCATCGCATACACATTCTACGCAACACAAAAAAATGTAGGCACATCAATAACCCTTGGAATATTCCTATTCAATCCAGACACTGCAGTACCTGCCATAATAGCCCTTGCAATGCAATTCATCTACTTCATATTCTTTGAACAGATTTTTGTCAAAAAAATACAGTAAATGATCTGCACCCAACCTTAAGGTAGAGGTATGATGCGGCACTCGCTTTGACAAGCGTATTTTTAGAATGTAAATTGAACTAAGCTCAATTGAACAGAAAACCTACGATTTTCTTGTGTCAAAAATTTTTGGTAAAATTTTTGAGCATAAAATACTTTTTTATCCTCGGGTACCTATTACAGCAGTCCCATGACGAAGATCATAAGATTCACCTTGAACAAGTTTTTTTAACTTAACCCACAGACCTCCAAAAAAGAAACTTATCTTATTTGTCATTTTTTTGTTTTCATATTTACATGGAATCGTAAATTTTGTTTGCTGAGTTATCTTTACTTCTTCAGTATCTTCAAGCATAAGTGTCGCTTTTGCGCCATTTTCAACAACCACCACATCACAAGGCATAATCTTTGTGCCTTGAACGACAGGAATAAGGTCTGTTCCCCTTTCAATAAGAACTCTTCCTTCCTTAAAGATTACTTCTCCAACATAATCAGTTAGTTCTTTTTCATTTCCAAGCCATACTTCATCTAGACTTTTTGTTAATATCCTTCTTTCTTCTGGACTAATTTCAGGATGAGAAAAACCAGAATGCGCCAAAGAAACAGTTATACAATCTTTATGAAATAGAGCATTATTAGAATTAAGAGATTCTAAATACTTGCTTTTTTTCACGCAATCATTTCCACAATATTCTGGAATTTCATCTTCTGATTCTACTAGCTTATCAGGCAGTTGACAGATTTTATCTTTACCTCCCACAAAATTGCAAGGAATCTTTCCAGTAGGTCTTATACTTACCTGGCATTCATACTTTACATCCGTAGACTTACAACCCCCAAACAATTTCTTCATAAAACCGCATCTTGGATCGTTTTCATCAATTTCAAATTCTGTCTCATCGTACTCAAAATAATATATCTTATTTCCTTCTTTCTCCTTTATCTCACTTGGAGGATAAAAAAAGATCTTTGTAACATTATCCTTAGTTTCAGGTTTAGCCCCCTCACGTATGCTACTAAAAGTGCATTTATCAGTAAAGCCGCTTTTTTCTTTGCAGAAATCACAAGCAGAATCACCATCAAGTATTTTTTTAGATTCATCAATATCACAGAAATATACTTTCATAATTGACCCGCCACATTCATATTCTTGAGTATCAGTCCTTACTTCAACCATACAATATTCAGAGGCCATAACAATATTTGTTACAAGAACAAACATGAATAAAATCAAAAGTATCTTTTTCATTTATAAATAAAATATTTAATAATATATAAATAATTCCATTTTTAGTATGTAATAAGTCTATTGCATAAAGTGAATATGTGCTGCCTAGTGCAGTTAGTGGATAGTTTATTCAGATTTCACAATCGCACGATTCAGAGATATGTGAATTATAGAAAATTAAGCTTGAATACTCCTTATTTCAATATGGTGAGGAAAGCATAATCGCTTAAATTTTCTATTCCAAAAATGTTTCAACTAATTCAGAAGTCCGTAATACCCTACACTTTAGTGTAGGGATAGGATGAATATATCGGTTAATTGAAACATTTTTGTTATTCAGAGATAGTACAGCATATATTTACCGTTTAGCTGACTTATTACATACCTAAAATGTTAACATATATAAATCAAAGACCGCACAGTAGAGTATAATGTATTATAATGTATAAAAAAATAAATATCAAAGCTGCAGAGGAATCTTTTTGATTCTTTGCACATCAATACCCGCTCCATGTTAATAACAATAATTTTTCATGATTTCCAATGAATATTTTCACCACACACATATCACGGATAATAACAGGAAGATCATAGGCATTACCAACACCTAGCAAAACAACAACCCGTTAAAGGACAGTTGAAAGAGACACATTAATGGTCGCAAACGCATTCGCCGAACTAAGCATGATTATAATTCTTGTAGTAGCAGTCACAGGCGTGATGCGATTATTTAAACAACCGCTGATAATAGGATATATCCTGACAGGAATCCTGGTAAGCCCTCACTTTCTTAACATCATAAAATCCACAGATTCCATCACAACATTCGCACATATAGGAGTAGCATTTCTACTGTTCATGATAGGACTAAACCTAAACCCTAAAATCATAAAAGAAGTAGGCAAAGTCTCATTAATCACTGGAGTCGGCCAAGTCATATTCACATCAATCATAGGATTTCTCATGTGCAGACTGTTGGGGTTCACAACAATAACTTCAATATACATTGCAACAGCACTTACATTCAGCAGCACAATAATAATTATGAAACTCCTTTCAGACAAGAAAGACACAGAAACACTCTATGGCAGAATAGCAATCGGCTTCCTGATAGTCCAAGACCTCATAGCCATACTGATAATGATGTTCATCTCAGCAATACAGACCGAAACAAACCTTGCCAGCATGGCACTCGAAACTATCCTCGTCGGTTCTGGCCTAATACTCGCAATCTACCTAATAAGCGAATTCATCCTACCACAGATTACGCCAATTATAGCCAAATCAAACGAATTTCTCATGCTATTCTCAATAGGATGGTGTTTCGCAATAGCATCACTCTTCACCTACATGAACTTTTCAATAGAAGCAGGAGCGCTCCTTGCAGGAATCGCACTCTCATTCACACCATACCACTACGAGATCAGCTCCAAGATGAAACCCCTGCGTGACTTCTTCATAATACTGTTCTTCATAATGCTGGGCTCACAGATGGTATTCTCAGATATCAGCAATTACATAATACCAATAATACTATTTTCAGCATTCATCCTGATCGGAAACCCTCTGATAGTCATGGTATTGATGGGCTCACTTAAATACACCAAAAGAAACAGCTTTATGGCAGGACTAACCGTGGCACAGATAAGTGAGTTTTCACTGATACTTATAGCTATGGGAGTCAGCGCAGGCCACCTTACAAGCGACATCATGTCTTTAGTGACAGTAATAGGCCTGATAACCATCGCAGGCTCAAGCTATATGATAATCTATTCTAACAAGATTTATTCGCGCATCTCAAAATTATTAGGATTATTTGAAAGAAAAGGGAAAAAGGTTGATGAACACAAGTACCACGATAAAAAAGGATACGACACCTTACTCTTCGGGTATAACCGAACAGGACATGATATCCTTAGCGCTTTGAAAAGGACCAAAAAAAGATTCCTCGTCATAGAATACGACCCTGAAATAGTCAAGAAACTCGCAAAAGACGGTGTGGACTGCCTTTACGGAGACGCGACAGACACTGAACTGTTGAACGAACTAGACTTCACAAAACTCAAGATGGCAATATCCACAATGCCCCACATCGACGCGAACATCCTTTTGATCCAGAAAATCAGAGAATCTACCAGCAAAGCAATCATCTCAGTGGTTTCCTATGACGTCAACGAAGCCATAAAATTATATGATGCAGGCGCGACATACGTGTTCATGCCACACTTCCTTGGCGGACACCACATGGGTGCGATGATCGAAGATTACGGTTTTAACATCAGCAAATTCATGACTGACAAAATATACCACCTGAAGCATCTAAAAGGTGAAATAGGACAGCCCGTAGCAGAAGAAACAAATAAAAATTAAAAAACAAATAAGTTAAAAAAATTACTTGTATTCTGTCCAAGGCGTGAAGTCGCTTCCTCCCTTTGTGTAATCATGACCTTCTCCAACAGGCGCAAGACTTAGTCTTGAATCATCAAGATTATACTCAGGAGTTCCCATTGACAGAGCAGCCAACCTTGCACCCTCACGAGTCCTGAATAATGGAGCAGGACTTTCAGCCATCTCGCCATCATCAACAACAACATTCTGGTTTGCAAGATTTATCCCACCCACATCATAAGCTCTTGGGTTGATATGCGCATCAGGAGCATAGCTCGACGGAGACACTTCCTGTGCAGGAGCAGCTCTTCGCGACCTTCTCGGTTCAGGAGCGGGTGCAGGAGCAGGATCCTCTGCGTTAGGAAACTCAATAGCGTCAATCGCGTAAGACACAAACCTATCATCTGCCTGATCAGCGACTGCAATGTTAGAATCATCCTCAATTGTTGCTGGCGCGTACTGATTAGCAACAGGAGCACCCATAGCAAACACAGAAGCAACAAGACCTGCAACAGCAGCTGCCTTGGTGAAGAATCTTCTTGCAGGGCTCTGCACGTAAGCAGATGCTTCCTCAGTTGAAGGTCTGACTGGTTCTGTAACCTTTTCTTCGACAGTCTGCTGAGCATACTTCTGACCGATACCATCAAAGACTGACCTGTCAGTTCCAGCAACAGCCAACGGACTTGCGTACTTCATCAAAGCAATATCAACAGCTTCTTTAGCAGCAGCAACACCATTCTCTGTCTTGTAAGCAGACCTAAGATCCTTACTGGAAACAATAGTATCCAGAGCTTCGAGGACACCCGACTTTATTGCAGAATAATCATTCTGCATCCTGCGATCATTCTGATCGTTCAAGTGCCAAAGGCAAGCAGTCTTTGTCAAATCGTGAAGCTGCTTCTTGAGTTTTCTTTTCTTGAAGAAACCTTTAACTCCTGAAGCTTTACTCAAATCACCAATATTGCGTTCTACAAAATCGTAAAGTATATTTTTCTGCATAGATGCAACGTCGTATTGTCCTATGTTCTTGTTAGACATTGATTTGAAAGGTGCAGACTGCTCGACAGCAGATTCAAGACTTGAAGTGTTCCTTGCAGTAGCGCCTCTTACTTTTGCGCTAGCAAGACTCTTGCCTTCATCAGCAAAGAATCTATCTGCGAACTTACCGAAGTAAGAATCTTCTTTCTTAGTGATTGGCGCCAATCCATCTTCACCGAAGAAAGCATTCTCAGTGTCAAGAGGTGCAATTACAGCATCAAGGTCTATCCGGGTATCTTCAGAATCGAAAAAACCGAAAGGCTTGACTTCAGAACCATACATCTGGTCAACTTCCTTTGCAGGAATCATCCTGATCCAGGAATCCTTAGGAGCTCTTTCAACAGCCTCAGCCTCTTCAAGAAGTGACGGATCGACCTCGACAGAGGAAACCTCCTCTTCTATATAGACATCTATGTAATCAGGAACATCATCTGCAGCATTGATAGCTCCTAGTGCACGAAGATTAGCTAGTGTGAATATTTGCTTTTCGACATTCTCTGCAGTAGGTACAATGCTTGCACCTCCAGTATTACCGGCAATCTTAACAGGTTTTATCAAACCTTTTTCAACGCCGAATTCTTCATATTTTTTTATTGGATTTCTTGTTGCGACCATTTTATTCTCCTCCTTGCTCGAAAAAATTTGGTATGATTTGACAACTCATATCATGATTTACATGATTTTTCATTATTATTAATATTATGGACTTCGAAGTAATATATAAGTCTTACTATTTCGTAGCCACTCTTTAGTGACAATTTGATGGTGGAAATATGATTATTTGTAAAGAAATAACTTTCAGATGACTTAATGGTAACAAGAAGTCTTTATCCTCTTCTTACATTCAAAATATAACCTGCAAGTACTAAAAAGTTACTCGGATAGTTTTTACATTAACGGAAAAAATGTCAGGCTCTACGAGGGTGAAAGTCAAAGATTGAAATCATCAATGAACCCGCGGATAGTCTGATACCTGTCCAAGTACTTGAACCCAGTATCAGTCAAAGTTATGAACTTCTTCCCTTTCTTATCCTTAATAGTTTTCACAAGATCTTTTTCTTTGAGCTCTTTCATGTAATCATTGAAGCTCTGACTGGAAAGATTTGAATATCTCAGAAGAGGAGTCGGTTTGATAGAGTTATGATTATCACGTATCAATTTCAAGATGTCATGTATCACCTCTAACCTGTCTCTTTTCTTCATTTTCCTGTTACTTCGTCCACCTGTAAACCTTGTAGAAGATTATGCTGAATACCAACACAGAAACACCATACAACACAGCAGAAATTTCGAACGGAATGCGCAACCTGGGACTTAGAACAATCACATTAGCAATCCAACCTATAAACAACAGAACATATATGACAAAAAGTTTGGAAAAACCTTTCGAATGCTTGCTCCTTATGAATGCCAACAGCAAAGCACACGCCACCAGTAAAAGTTGTACTGCTGCGAGAACCTGAACTGTCCTGAATACAAAAACAAGCATAGAAACAGAGAATGCAGCCACATGGGCTATAGCAAGGAAATGTTCAGGATTTACCTTTTTCCAGAGCAGACTAAGCAACAAGTAAAAAATCGCGATCGTGCTGAAATACGTCGTGACCAATAAGGGCAAAGGACCCATGATACCCCTAGGAAAATGGAATTCAAAAACCATGCCTGAAATAGCGAAAAGATGAAACAAGAACCTGAAAAAAAAAGCAAGCGCGAAAAAAAGAAAAGTCATCCTAAAATAACTGATGCCCCTGTGCTTAGTCAACCTGTATAATTCTTTTGTCCTGAAGAATATCATCAGGCACAAAGCTATTACAACCACAGAAAAAACCAATTCTAAACCAATAACCCACGGATTGCAAAAAGGACAATTCATCATAACACCACCAAATGATTACCTGCATTTATGTATTTATGTGTTTATAAAAAAAGTGGACTTCAAGTGTATACTTTGTATTCTTCTTGTTTATAAATGAATAGCGGTTGTAGTCAGGCATTAACACATTTGAGGTGGATATAAATGAAGAAAACAATAATGCTCAGCATTGTCGCCTTGTTCATGATAGGTATGGTGGCTGCAGGAGCAGTAAGCGCATTCGGCATGGGCAAATGGGGCGGCAACAAAGATGCTGTACGTGACGCGATTGAAGCCCGCGACTTCAGTGCATGGAAAACTGCGATGACTGCAGACCTGACCGAAGAAAGATTCAACCAGATTGTCGAAAGACAGGAAAACAGACCTGAAGGCAGTCGCGAAGGAAGAATGCAGATGTCTGGCCAACATGAAGAGATGGAAGCTGCAATCGCTGCAGGTGATTTTGACGCATGGAAAGCACTCATGGAATCATCTGGAAGAAAGCACCCTATCGAACTGACTGAAGAAAACTTCGAAAAGTTTGTAGAGATGCACAACGCAATGCAGGAAGGAGATACTGATACTGCTGCCTCACTAAGAGAAGAACTCGGAATGCCTGCAAACGGTAAAGGCATTGGCGGAGAAGGTATGCGCGGATTCGGTAAAGGAATTCATGACGGGTCAGGCGAAGGCAAGGGTAATTGTGGCGGAAGCTGCGGTGAATGTCCATATACAACTGAATAAAATTTTTATTTTTTCTCTCTTTTTTATGACTTCTCATTTACATTAGTTAGTCCCACCAACACACCATATTATGCACTATAAATCCACATCCTTTTTAAATAGAAAAAAACAATCATGACCTGAAATGACAAAAAAAGACGAGGTGCTCATAAGACTCCAAAACGTCTGGAAGATATACCAGATGGGAGAGGTAGAAGTGCCTGCACTTCGCGGAGTAAATGTAGAGATAAAAAAAGGAGACTTTGTCGCAATAATCGGAGCATCAGGATCAGGAAAGTCAACAATGATGAACCTTGTAGGCTGCCTTGACATACCTACAAAAGGCAGCATATTTCTCAAATCAAAGGACATAACAACCATGTCAGAATCAAACCTCGCAGGTCTTAGAGGAAAGACTATCGGATTCATATTCCAACAATACAATCTGCTACAAGCCATGAGTGCATATGACAACGTCCTGCTGCCATTAGAACTTCAGGACATACCTGACCATACCGCATCAGAAAGAGCAAAAAAAGTTCTCAAGATGGTAGGCCTCGAAAACTACATGCACCACAGACCCTCGCAAATGTCAGGCGGCCAACAACAGAGAGTCTCTATCGCAAGAAGCCTTGCAGGAGACCCTGAAATAATACTCGCAGATGAACCTACCGGTGCACTGGATTCTGTGACTGGCAGAGAAGTAATAGAAACATTATACAAATTATGGAAAGAAGAAAGCAAGACAGTAATCATGGTAACGCACGACCTGCACCTTGCACAGTATGCGCATACACACATAGAGCTGAAAGACGGAAAAGTGCTTAGAGAACAAAAAAATCCAAAACAAAAAATACCCCAAAACGGAAAGAAATCATGATAAGGTGAACTAAATGAAAAAAAACCAAAATACAAAAAACACAATCTATACAACTATCATATTATCAATACTATTAGTCCTGATGTCCGCAGTAGTGAGTGCAGAATATACTTACATATCTGAAAGTGATATCCTCACTGCAAGTCTGGTAAACCAGAACCCTGACCCCGCAATAGCAGGAAATGTCGTCGAGCTAAGGATAGGTGTAGAAAATTGGGGGTCATCATCCTCCGAAGGGTATGATGTCGAGCTGATGCTCAAATATCCTTTCCAGGAAATTCCTGGAGAAGATTATATTAAGAATACCGGAACACTCCAAGGATTCCAGACAAATGACGACCAGAAGATAATCAAGTTCAAAGTCAGGACAGATAGGGAAGCCAGCATAGGATCGTACGACCTTGATGTACTCCTATACAAATCAGGAGAGAAAAACATTGCAGGAATAAAAAAGACTCTGCAAGTCGACATCAACAATAGGGAAAACGCAGAAGTGATATATATCGACCAAGTCACAATAATACCTGGACAGCAAACACCCATAGAGTTCACAATCAACAATGTCGGAGCAGCACCTCTAAAAGACCTTTCATTCTCATGGTCTAATGAAGATGATGTGGTCCTCCCAGTAGGCGCTTCAGACACAAGATACATAAAATATCTTGGCATAGGAGAGAAGACCACAATATCATATGATGTAATAGCAGACACAAATGCAGACCCCGGCCTCTACAAAATCATCCTGACACTCACGTATGAAGACTCTGTTACCAGAGATCTGACTACAATAACAAACAATGCAGGAATATACGTCGGTGGGGAGACAGACTTTGACGTAGCATTCTCAGAAAGCTCAGCAGGAGAAACTTCATTCTCAATCGCAAACATAGGCAGCAACCCTGCAGCATCAGTATCAGTAATAATACCAAAACAGCAAGGCTGGAGCGTAAGTGGTTCTAACTCGATGATAATCGGAAACCTAAACAAAGGAGACTACACTGTCGCAAGCTTCCAACTCCAGCAAAGTATCACAGGTGGAGCGATGCCTGACTCTGAAGACATGCCATCAATAGAAGAGATGAAAAAGATGAACGATGAAGAAAAAGCAGCACTACGCGAAAAAAGAAATGCAAAAACATCCTTAAACGACAATCTCAAAGTCCAGATAGCATACACAGACACGAGGGGAAACAGAGAGGTACTCGAGAAAGATGTACAGATGCAATCATCTACAAATACTACTACCATCAGTGGTTCGAGAATCAAAGGAGCAGGAAAACCCGGCCAGACAAACGGAGAACTTACCACCCAATTAAAAAAAGTCGGATACTATGCACTTGGACTTCTTATAGTTGTGCTGGGCATAGTCGGGTGGAGAAAATACCGAAACGGCGGATTCCGACAACTAAAACGAAAAGTCAGGAAAGCCATAACTAACTAATCCCTTGATATTTTCAAAAAAATAATATGAAACTCCATAAATGCTTCAAACAAGCACTGAACATGGTGCTGCACAGCAGATTGCGTAGCTGGTTGACAATACTTGGAATAGTCATAGGCGTAGCATCAGTCATCGCCATAATGTCACTCGGAACAGGAATGCAACAGCAAGTAAATAGCCGTATCGGAGATCTGGGACTTGACATGATAACACTCAGTGCAGGTGCGTCATCAGGACAACGCACCTTCGGCGGTCCTGGAAAAGGAACTAGCGCAGTCGATGCTACTGCTTCAGATGAGATACCTGAACTTGACAGGAGCGACGTACAAGCACTCAAAGGAATACCTGAAATAATCGCGATAGACACTCAGATAAGAGGTACTGTCAAGGTATACTATCTCAGCAAGAGCGGACAAGTAAGTCTCACAGGAGTTGACCAGAAAACATGGTCACAAATAACCACCTCAGAGATAAAAGAAGGGCGAATGCTTGGGCCTGCAGATTCAAACGTGGTAGTAATAGGGGCCCGGTTGGCAGAATCATATTTTGATTCGCCTGTCGGCATCAACAAAATGATAACTATAGAAGATAGAGTATTTCGGGTCGTCGGAGTGCTTGATGACCAAAGCACCTCAATTTACATGCCCATCCAGATGGCATATCAAGTATTGGATGATAAAGAACAGGACATATATGACTCAATAATAGTCAAGATCAAGGATGAAAAAGTAGTGGCAAACATAACGACAAAGATAGAAAAAAAACTGATGATGACCCGCCATGTCAATACAAAAACAAAAGATTTCACAGTAAGCAACAACCAACAGAACAATGAAAAGATGCAAGAGATGGTTAGCAGCATGACCTTATTCTTAACAGCCATAGCTGCTGTGTCTTTGTTAGTCGGCGCAGTAGGTATTGCTAACACAATGTTCACATCAGTACTTGAAAAAACAAAAGACATAGGGATAATGAAAGCAATAGGAGCAAGGAACAAAGATATACTCACAATATTTCTCATGAATGCAAGCCTAATCGGACTGATTGGAGGAACAATAGGCATCCTGTTTGGCATAATGCTATCATGGTTCATGCCTTTCCTTATACCTAACATGAAAGGTATGGGCGGAGCAGCAGTAGTCACTACAACATCAGTAGTTGGTGCACTAATGGTTTCAATGATTGTAGGCATACTCGCAGGAGCCATACCCGCATACAAGGCATCAAAACTAAAACCTGTCGATGCTTTGAGATACGAATAAGATGAATATCTTAAAGTCAAGGAACGAAGCGTAGCGAAGTGACAGACTTTACGGTATGAGTGAAACTTCAGGCTCTGACCATAAAGGCAGAAAACACCATACCCCCGCACAAAATTTTATAATAGTTACAAATACAGACTATTATGAAACCCCACTTAGCTTAGTAAGATGGATACTGCACCTCGACTATAGCTATTCTACACTGAATCTTTACGTCGAGTTAACTTCTGAAACCGATTTATTCTGTTATTGTAGTCGTCAGGAGCAGCACCCATCTTTTCAATACGCAGAGGATTTCATAGTATGTAATAAGTCAGCTAAACGGTAAATATATGCCGCGCTCCGTCAGAATAATTCACTAATCTCCGAACTGTGCGATTGTGAAATCTGAATAAACTATCCGCTAACTGCGCTAGGCGGCATATATTCACTTTATGCGGCGGACTTATTACATACATTTCATAATAGCATTATAATAAGTAAAGTTTATATTCTCCACCCACTCAATTTTATATAATCAAGTAAGTGGGTGGTACAATGAAACGCTTCGCGATATTTATGATATCTATATTACTATTTTCTATGCTTATAGGCTGCGGACTTATGGCCGAGCAGAGACTCATAACGTCAAAACCTGCAGGTGATTCGCCTGTTGAGAAGTCTGCACCGCCAGTAGTCGAGCAAGAACCAGTCAAGAAAGTGGAATCTTCATACGAAGCAGTCCCTGCACCAGAAGTTCCTGAACCAGAACCAATATCTGATTTCGATATGGAAGAAGATCGAGCAATTTCAGCAGCAAAAGACTGGCTCGACAGTCTGGATGGATTTGCAAATCAGAAAGGCAGAGATGTGCAGATAAAAAACACTGTCAAGACAGAATGCGAAGGCTGCTGGCTAGTTGAACTTACGTTCGTCAGGACTGATCAGTATTATCCAGACAAAGACGAAAAAGTTCGCGTGAATCTCAAGCTCAAAGACTGGAAGATGGATAGTTATACATTCGAGTGAATGTTGATAATAAGAAAATAAAACCATAAAAAAAATTAGAAAATCATCACTTCGACTTCACCCGGCCTCTCCGCACTGATCAAGCAGGAGTTACCATTGCTGGACCATTCCCATGTAAGCTTACTTCCGGAGAAAACTAAGTTTAGGTTGTCTCTTGCTTCCTTAGTGTTGAAGTCCTTAGCGTTGTTGCAGGCAGCAACGTTCTTGACGTTCTGCAAAGCTGTGAACTTATCGACGTTCACACTTAGCTCTTCTGTCGGTGCGATTTTTCTATAACTGACGTGTGCCAACTCCGTATTGTCCAGGACCTTGCCATCGTGGATGTATACACCTTCAAGATAATCCTTGATTAGGTATTCCCGTCCGGCAGCATCGTTGAGTCTGAGAGTATATCTTACCAGCTTTGCGTTTTCGATTGCAGTAGGAAATTCTTTAGCTGTCGAGTCGAACCTGTCTGACTTTATATCAACAGTCTTCACACTGCTGAAGATGAAATGCTCATTGAAATATTCTTCAGAAATATCGTACTTGGTCGTCACGTGCTCTCTTACAATCTCCCAATCAGTCTTGACAACTTTCTGTTCTGCCACAGTAGGAATAGATTCTTTTACGCTGTCAAAGCTGAGCTGCGAATCAATTACAGCATCCTGCTGAAGAGCACTGTTTGAACAGCCTGTCAATGCTGCGACAAGCAATATAATTGATATCATATATATGGTGCTTTTCATGGAAATCACCCCAACCAGGCATATGCCCTCCTGTACGCTCCTGCACAGGGAAAAACGACATCTTTGTGTGTCGTGTATAAGATATAAGCATCCGAAGTATATAAGAAAATTGATTGATTTTTTTACAAATATCTTAAAAAATAACTATTAAAAAGATTAAAAAAAATTATTGACCAATACTTCTGGTTTTTCTATTAAAAGTCTGTCAGGCCCTCTAGAAACTCACCTCTTAGCTTCAATCTTGGACAGTTTCTTCTCAAGTAGAGCTATTTTCTTCTGGTTCTCAAGTATTATAACGCGCATCTGATTATAACCATTGATTGCCTGAGTAAGCGAACGCTCATCAGCCAAAAGCCTTTTCCAGACAGCACCCACAGGCGGGACCTGAGAAGCACGCGGCATAGCAGAAGGCTTACGAAAAGCACTCGGTGAAACCCCTGACGCTCTTCGCGTAGGAGCTCTGGGAGCAGCAGACTTAGGAGTCCTTGATTTAGGCTTAGAAGCCGCTGAAGCTACAGACCTACCAACACCCTCTCCAACAGGACTACCTGTTGTAGATCCTTTACGTGCAGACCGCCTTACCGAAGATGTAGCACTAGAAGACCGTGCAGGTCTTACTTTAGACTTAGTTCTTGAAACCATCATATCACCTCTTTAAAATCCTGAATGAAATTAAACCAAAAACTCCTTATCAGACCGTATCTTTATCTTCACAGCCTTCTGCAAGAGCAAATTATTAGGTATCTGAATCTTGTCCTTGCCACTCTTCAGTATCACAAACATCGAGTTTATGTCGACAATCTTTCCCTTGATGCCCTCATTGATTATCTCAATATTGTCATCTATATTAATATTCTTGGATGTGAGAATCACTATACCTGAGACAACATTGCTCAGTATACTCCAAACAGCAAAGAAACCTATAGCGATTATACCAAAAATACCTGTCAAAGACATCCAGAAATTCTCAAGGCTACCACCCCAAAGTACGATTAGCAACGCAACACTCACAGATATGAACGCCCACCTCATGCTCTTCCGGGCAAGCATGTTCGTGCGCTTGCTCAGCTTCTTCCTCAAATTATTCCTTGCTATCGCTGCAGATATTACCTTATAGAAAATGAACGCCAGCAAGATGACAAGAAAACTCAAAGAAACGTTCCATATAAGTTCGTCACCGACAATCACCATAGGATGACTTGAGGAAACCATATTATTTAATATTTTTGGAAAAAAACAGATTAAAAAAAATAAAAAAATTATTCATCAGCCTTCATTTGCTCAAGCCAGCGGTCATACATCTTCTTGTCGTTGAAATGCTGATACGACTTGTCCATGGAAACCCAAAAAGTATGCCTGTCAACACATAACGGATTTGAATCATCTTCCCTGCAATCCTTGTTGGCCAGCAAATTCCCATACTTAGCTATTATAACGCCAGTCTTCGCGTCTGCATAAGGAAACTCTTCAACATCTTCCACTGTCAACTTATGAATCTCCTCATTGGATTTCAGCGGATACTTATCTTCCAACACTGCTCTGCGCCGATCGTATGCTTTAATCAAACCAGTGAACATCATGTTCTGAGCTTCATCCTGCACAGTCTCCAAAGCATCACCAAGAATACCTACGGTTGCAAACGCTGTTCCGCCTGCTGCCTCTGCCAAATCTGTAGCCCGGTCTTTCAGTTCTTCTGTTGCTTTCTCTTTAGCCATGTCATAGACCGTAGAACCGATTCTGTTCAGACGGGATTTTTTCAGGAACTCAATCTCCTGCTGACGTTCTAACATATTCTTATAAACCTGCAATTGCTGTTCAGCAGTTGCCTGTTCTTCCTGTTCAACAGAAGGCTTACCGCCAAACGGCCAAAGGTTTGCAACTGCATCTGCAAGCCTCCCACCAAGACCTTGTTCAAACATATCACCAACATCCATGTTCTCAATATCCATAGAAGGATCATACTGGTCGATGAAGATGCGTTTTATCTTTTCCAAGTCTTCCAATTTTGAAACAACATCACCATACTGCTCCGCAGACTTCCCAAGGAACTCCCGATATGCTTCAAGACCTGCAAGCTTTGAAGGATCTTTCTCGTTGTCAATAGCGTGTTGAAGCGCGTCCATGTAAGGACCAGAAACAATCTCTGTGAATTGCTGTTTATCTTTCATGTCAGCTATTGTTCCGCTGAGATCAACACCAGCTTCTTTCTGACAAGCGTTCTTTTTACAACCATGTTCACACATACCTTCTTTTTTCTGACCATCCTTACAATACTCCAATCTTGTGTCTGAAAGGCAGACCTTATAACCTTCTTCGCAAGAGTTAGCTTTCTCTTCTTCTTTGTCTTTTTCTGCGCGCTCTTGTTTAGTGAGACAATCAGCAGCTTCACAACCATAAATACAAGTCTCAACCTGCATCACACCCTTGTGACAGAACTCGCGCTTGTCACCCACACAATAAGAAGTATCTTCAGTGCACTCAGGCAAAGTACAGTATGAGTTGATGCAAACCTTATCTATAGGGCAGTCATACTCAGACTCACAAGAATTGTCAGTGTCAACGTCGTAATTTATCTGGTCCATGCATGCCTCCCTCGCACTCGGACGATCTATCTTATCACATTCATCCTCGTCTCCAGAAGCGACAGCTATCTGAGTCTGGCAAGCAATCTTACGGTCAGAATCCTCAATGCCTTCACACTTCGACATATCCCGCGTGTTGCTCGCAACAGAACCTATGCAGTCATCCTTTGCGTTTATATCAGCAATCCCTTCACACGCATCCGTGTCACCAGTGTTCGCAGCGACGTTCGCAATACAATCACCTTTAAGGTCGCCAGTTATCTTATCACAAAGCTCGATATCATTCGTGCGATCTGAAACATCATGATAGCACTCGTCACGTTCGCTGCTTCCGCCGATAGTATCGCACAGCTCACCATCCCTTGTCGAAACTGCAATGTCACCTACGCAATCATCACGCAAGTCGCTTTTACCTATGCGGTCGCAGACTTCAGGATCGTCAAGCTTCTGAGCTACGCGATCGTAGCACTTGTCGATTCTTCCTTTGTTATCTTTTTCGTCAAGTTCAGCGCACATGTTCGGATCACCAGCACGCACTGCTGCATTGATACCTTCATCAGATTCAAAAAAACCGCAACCGGAGATGAAGATAGAAAGTACCCACATCAAAACAATAGATATAATCAAAACTCTTTTCATGTAACCACACCTCATAAATTGAAAATAAAACGATTGAAAATAAAACGCCAACGCCCGGACACGCTTCCCCCAAAGGCGCTGGCCCGTGCGCCAACTCCACTCGCTCTCCGAGCTCCTTACGCCAACGCCCGGATTTGAACCGGGAAATCCTTGCGGAAAACGGTTAACTCGATTAGAGTATGTTCGAGACCGTCGCGGTACCAGATTGCGCCACGTTGGCAGATATAACAAAGAGAGAAATGACCGTTTAAAAATATATTGGTGAGAACTGCTCAGAAAAGCCTATATGAAATATCCAAACGCTCGGCAACATCAATCATCGCCTGAGTCACCATATCCCTGTATCTTTCAGATTCTGGTGATTTCCTGTAAGGAGTTCCATCACTGAATGTTCTTGGAACGTTGAAGCAGACCATCGCAATCTTGTCCTTTACATGATAGACCATAGCTCTCTGATTGTCATAATCCTTTGTCCAGGTCAATCCGAACATCGGCAAAGCCTTGTCTATCATATCCCTAACACCAGACTCAAACTCTCCTTTCAACATCTTGAACAGCTCAGGATTCAACTGCCCTGTATAATTCCGTGTTTCACCAGTCAGCACATTGACCTGCACTGCACCACCTTCAGCAAAAAGAACCCAAGGATGGTTGCGGACGTTAGAGTTTAATCTCAGCCTATGATCCAACCCATACTCTTCACGGAACTTATCATTCTGCGCTTTGCTCGACGCGGTAACCACAAAAACATAAGGCATATCGATACCCATCTCCATGGCAAGATCCGCAAACCTCGGACCCCAATGAACCCTACTGCCTGCTTTCAGACAACCATCTCTGTCAGTCACGACGACTTTGAGACCTTGTTCGGCAGAACGCTGATAAATATCAAAAAAACCATCACAAACCTCGAATGGAGAGATGTAACCATTAGCCTGTCCTGCAAGAACCTGCTTTACTTCAGAGCTAGCATTTGAAGGCGCACCTGCCAAAGCAATTCCGTCTATCGTAAGCATCGGAAGATCATTGCCTTCATCACCGACAACAGCCATCTCATCAAGAGAACAACCGAACTGATTAGAGATTGCAGCGACCGCAAGATCCTTGGTCATAATAGACGCCTCTACAGAAGCGCTTCCCCGCATTATCCTCATAGTATAAGTCATAAAGAACTAAGAAAAAAAGAGATTATAAAAAATTTTTCTAGTTCCCAAAAGGTGTCAACCCCGGAAACTTGTATAAAAATTAAAGATTGCTGAGCTGGTCTGATATATCTGCACCTGAACCATCAAGAAGCTTGTAATCATCTGCTTGGTAGTCACTCATAGAACTGCGCATAGCCAACACCTTAGGGTGTGGAACCTCTTGTCTTTTGACTCTCACTCCCGTTACTGG